>CAZLUY010000515.1:0-4455 GCA_964562785.1 uncultured Limnohabitans sp.
CAGACTCGTCACTATACATTTTCATCACCCGACCTGATGCAGGTTCAGAAACTGTTGTGAAATGGATCATTTCATCATTACTCTTTAGCTTCATGATCATATTATGGTCAAAGCCACCTTCGTTTGATGCTATCTGATCGCTAAGCTTTTTGGACTCTCTAAAGTCAAATGGAGTTCCTGTGACATCTTTGATCTCACCAGTAGGAATCAAAGCATTATCTACTGGAGTATAGTAATCCGCGTTGAATTGAAACAGATGATCCTGAGCATCGCGCTTCATTCCTCCGAGATTGAAATAAGTATGATTCGTTAGATTGACTATGGTCGGCTGATCTGTCTCTGATTCAAATCGAATTCTGATCTCATTATCCATGGTCAACTCCATCCATAAGGTAGTACTTAGGTTTCCAGGAAAACCCTCCTCACCATCCTCACTTAAGTAGGTCATTTTCACACCAATGATGGAATCATTAGAGTATGGCTCAGAAGTCCAGACTTTTTTATTGAATCCCTCAAGTCCTCCATGCAAGGTGTTTTCCCCGTTATTTTGTGGCAATTGATAGGTTTGCCCATTCAGTTCGAATCGTCCTCCTGCAATTCTATTGGCAACTCTGCCTGCCGTAGCTCCAAAAAATGGATTAGGCTTGGTGAGGTAATCCTCCACATTATCCAAGGTCAAAGCAATGTTCTCAAGATTTCCTCTTGAATCCGGCACCCATATTCTGGAAATCAACCCTCCATAATTACTCATTTCCACCTTCATCCATCCGTTATCAAGTAAATAGCTGAATACTTCCTGATCTTCAATTTGGGCTACCTTTTTTACTTCCATCTTCAGATTCACTTCTGATTCTATTTCAATTTCTTTTTCCTTCTGACCGTTACATGATACCATGATCAAGCCAACAAGGCAGACCACAAAGGAATATAGAACAGGTTTCTTCATAGAGTTTAGATCTTATTTTCTTTCATGATTTTGCTCAATCTTACCGAGTTCCGCCATAAGTCTATCTCGGTCAAATACCTTCCCTCTCATCATCACATATAACGGAGATTGCATAGTTTCCAGGTTTTCAAGTGGATTATTTGCCACGACAACGAAATCAGCATCCATTCCTTCCATAATTTTCCCCCAAGTGTCTTCCTTTCCCATGTACTTAGCTGGCTCAACTGAACCCGATTTCAGGATTTCATAATTAGACATCCCCGCTTCTGACATGAGTTTGATCTCATGATGGATAGAAAAACCAGGAACGTTAAACACCTGTGGAGAATCAGATGCCATTATCATAGGAACACCTGAATTATGAAGACTCAAAAAAAGTGATCGACGAAATGCCAAATAAGGAGCCACATTTTCCTTCTTAAGCATACCTGCTCTTTCCAATTGTTTCTTAGTATTTACCCATTGCTGTATCATAGGCCCCGGGAGATATTTCATTTCAGGAGCTCTCCTAAACTCATCAGCAGGGATATATCCAAAATATCGGTCAAAAAGCGTAAGCGTCGGAGCAATGTATGTCCCTCGATCAAGCGTCTCTTCAATAAGCCCCTTGAGCTTCTCTTCTTCTACCTCTCCTACAAGCATTAAATTGAACGGTCCAGAAGTAGTAGGATCAATTATCATATCATCTGGCAGCATTGCTTCCAGATATCCGTCCATATGCTCTACGGATTTGAATCCAGAAGTCAGCGCATTCTCAAGGCCGACAGCCAATGGAACATGTCCTCCAAATGGAATATTTTCTTCTTTGGCAGTTTCAGAAATAGCCATCATTTCATCCAATTCTACTCCAGGATGAATTTTCAAATGATCAAAACCATCAGCACTTTGGGTTCTCACCATCTCCATCGCCTGTTCTGGACTACTCACTGAGCTTCCATTAAAACTTGGTCCCGAAATAAATACTCTTGGCCCATCTGTTTCACCGGCATTCACCCGTCGTCGCAAGTCGATATGAGTTGGGTGTCCAAGCATACTTCTTATTCTCAATACGCCATTTGCGAGGTAAAGCCACATGGATTCCTCCTGGAGCTGAGTACTGCCGTCGCTCGCAACAGGTAGGTGTGCATGAAACTCTGCGAGCCCAGGAAATACATAAGCTCCATTCCCATCAATAATCTGCTCACTTGACATTCTTGGAGTCTGAGCATTTAATGGGATAAGCTTGTTTATCTTCCCTTGCTTAACATAAATGGCATGATCCTCCAAAACCTCCTCGCCATTCATAGTGACGACATGAACGTTGGTCAAAAGGAATTCCTGAGCCTGTAATGCTTGGAATCCTATTAAAAAACAAGCCAGGGTAATCAATAGATTTTTCATATTCTGGGGCATTGATCTTTATAAGATCGCTTTTCGGGAGATATTTAGCAATTCAGGCTCCCAAAAGATGACAAGTGGTGAATCTATCGAAGAGATTGGTTATGGAGGTAAGTCATGGCTTCTTCAAGCATTACTTCTGGGGTATTTACGATTTCCAGCTTTAAACCATAATCCGGTTCCTCCCACGTTGCAAATTGGGAATCCAACATTTCGGCCTTCATGTAATGGTTCTTCCTTGCTTTCATTCTTTCCCAAATCAAATCTTTATCACCTTTTAGATGAATCCATTGAACATCAAGGTCGCCATTCAAAACCTTTCTGTATGATTCTTTAAGAGCAGAACAGCCCAATACACAGCCCTTACTTTTCGATGATTGGAGAAGTTTATCAGCTAGAATAACAAGCCATGGCGCCCTATCCCCATCATTAAGGGCCATTCCATTGCTCATTTTTTCAATGTTTTCCTTGGGATGAAAATCATCCGCATCATAAAAAGGAACATTTAGCTTCCCAGCGATCAATTTTCCAATTGTTGTTTTCCCCGTTCCGGAGACACCTGTTACTATGACTACCATTTTTGAAAATTACCAAATTAGAATAAAGTGATATTCACTTTCCATTAAATCTCTCTGCCTGGAATCAGGACTTTATTAAGTAAACTTAATTCGAAAGTTAACTTTATTAAAATTTTTATTAAAGTATGGATATCTTTAAAAGTTTTTTTATCTTTGCATAAATGATATAAATTCAAAGGAATTTGTCATTTCGAGAAATAATATTTCAACAATAATTCATCTACATCATAAAAGGATGAGTATCACCTGAATAAAGAGATATTATTTCATCAAAACCCAGATTTCAAAAACCTATCAAAATAATATGCTTAGTAATTATCCACTTTCTAAAGTAGAGAAAGCATTCCTGGAGGAATCAGGAGTTGACAAAATCACAACCCTTATCCCCTATTTGACAGTTGACAATTTCCCAAAATTGGGACTTTTGACCGCTTGCCGTTTCCTGGAGTGGGCTTCCAATAACCCTAATGGGGTTATCTCTCTTCCGACTGGAAAGACACCAGAATTTTTCATCAAGTGGACTCAGTTTTTGCTTGACAATTGGGATAATAAAAAAGGAAAAGAAATCAGAGCTAAATACGGCCTTGAAGAAGTTTCTAAGCCGGTTTTAAAGGACCTGACTTTTGTACAGATTGATGAATTCTATCCTATTTCATCCAAGCAAGCTAACAGCTTTTATGATTACGTAAATAAGTTCTATCTGGAAGGCTTTGGACTATCTAAGGAGAAAGCGATTCTCATCAATTCTGATGAAATTCCTTTAGCTAATGGTCTATCTTACTCTGAAGTATTCCCAGATTCTAAAGTAGATCTTTCTCTTAGGTTCAGGGAGCCGGAAACACCATTAGAGAAGATTCAGCAAGAGTCTATCTATATGATCGATCAGTGGTGTGGAGAATATGAGCAGAAAATCAGAGATGCGGGGGGAATCGGCTTCTTCCTTGGAGGAATTGGTCCCGATGGACACATAGCATTTAACACCAGAGGTTCTCACCTCTTCTCGGTAACCAGGCTTACCGAAACCAATTTTGAAACTCAAGCAGTCGCAGCTGGTGACCTGGGTGGAATTGAAGTCTCTGCTAATAGATTGGTTATCACTATCGGACTTGACACAATTGTGTACAACAAAGATGCTGTGGGAATAATCATCGCAGCAGGTGAAGCTAAAGCTGGTATTGTTAAAGATTCTCTTGAGACAGAGATGAATAATGTATACCCGGCAACCGTTCTTCAAAAGCTTAAAAATGGTCGTTTCTACCTGACTAAAGGAGCTGCAGTTAGATTAACTGATTCAGTAGATGCCTATTACGAAAAAGGAGAATGGACTTGGGAGAAGACAGAGAGATCTGTAATTGACCTTTGTAAGAAGCTTAAAAAATATGGCCACAGGCTAAAGCTGTCTGACTTGAAGGCAGACAAATACACTTCGCTAATTCCTGATCTATCTGAAGATACCGTAAACCAGGTAATCAAGAGTGTTGATGCAAAAATTGCCAAAGGGCTTGAGAAAGAGTCTGATGAAGTCCTCCTTCATACTGGTCCTCACCATGATGA
>CAZLUY010000516.1:0-1610 GCA_964562785.1 uncultured Limnohabitans sp.
GGGTGTGTTCTTTATTGCCCTTTCTTCGGCCTACGCACAGTCTGAGACTATAAGTCCAGCTAGAAAGCAGGCCATCGATTCACTTGCATTGGACAAGGTACAGGACCTTAGTCAGTACATCTCTATCATCGGTAGCAAGGAGACTCAATTCTCCGAAGCGAACAGAGTAATGGATAGAGCAGAGGAGCTGTTTGCTCCTGGTGCTGAAATGGGTGTTTCGAGTATCAACTCTAATGATATCGCCTACTACAAAGTCAGAAGATACTTCGAAAGACTCATGGCTTTGAACTACGACCGAGTAAATATTACCTGGTATGACATTCAATATATTTCTGTTTTGGAAAGACAGCCTGATGGAAGATATGTGGGTGTAATCACCGTCTACCAACGATTTGAAGGTACATCTATTGAAACAGGAATGAACTACAAGGATACCACTAAGAAGGATATCACGATCTATGTAGAGAAAAAGCAAACGCAAATCGCAGGACGGACCATTGATTTTTGGGACGTAATGCTTGGAGATGTAAGAGTGACTGAAACCTCCGCATGAGAATAACACTTGCGATAATTGCGTTTTTTTTCGCATGTATTTCATTGGTTCCGGGGCAAACTTATCGTGGCCCCGGAACTGTTTTAGACGACGGTCGATTCGCCGCATCTACCAAACAACTAAACCAATTTTTCCGACGGTTCAATGCCGAAGAATCTCCAGATGGCTCTCAACGCTATTACCCAGGAGATTCACTTTACCATAATATCCCATTGAGGCAGGGGTTTATTCAGATCCTGTTTGATAATCAAACATCCTCAGTTTTAGAAAGCACTAAGACGGATTTTATAAATCAGGTTCTTTCTGGAGTTTATCCTCAATACATCAATTTTCACCGTCCTGGCTGGATGGCTGAGGTGCAAACTTCTTTCATGTACAAGGGGAGGAGCGAAAATGCCACATTAATCTTAAAGCTTCAGCAACAAGGATTAGGATTTGAGTGGGTGATCGAAGCCGTAAGCTTTGAACCCCTAAAAAATGTCTTCAATAAGCCTGAAGGTGATGAAAAAGGATTTTTGCATCCTTTAAGTCATGAATTGGGATTCATGAATCTTCGGAGAGCCTTCCAGGATTCTGATTCTCCAGAAGCTTATACCGAGACCAGTTTCGAACCGGATTACCTAACTTTATTTTTGTATGAAATGAAACTTGGAAACCTTCGTTTTGAGACGGTGACTGATGTTAAATTTCATTTCTTCCAAATTGAAGGCTGGTATTTTGAAGTAAATCAATTTAATCGCCCAGGCTTCAATACAGGCTGGTTAATTTCCAACTTGGTCAAATTGAATCCGGGAGATAAGGAGACCGTCATGGATTATATTTATGATGAGAAATAAGACACTCTTAATTTCATTTTTTCTTTTACTTGTTGCTAGCCCTTTATTGGCTCAAAATATAAAGGGTTACACCAAAGAAGAGATTGCCGGCCTCAAAGAAAAAGTAGAGGATCAGGTAAGATTTTTAGAATACCTTCTCAATACTGTAGGTGCATCTGATACCCCAGCAAGAGATAAAGATGTGGTAATCCGTGAGAGCTACTTGAAAATCTTTGAAGATG
>CAZLUY010000517.1:0-2152 GCA_964562785.1 uncultured Limnohabitans sp.
TTATTTTCAGCATGACAGGCAACAACACAAGCTGCACAACCAGTACAAGTACTCAGATCTATTGACAGGTTGAACTTGGTTCCTAAACTATCATCAAACTTCTCCCAAAGATCTACCTTATCCTGAGTTACTTCCTGGTGATTTAATGAAAATACCGGTGCATGGTTCCATTCTTCCTTTGGTTTCGATACAAAATTCTCCAAAGTAGTTTCTTTGGTGATCTCCCCTTCTCTTCCCATTATTGTATGGTGCAGCTGCACACATGCAAATTCATGTTCTCCGGCAACCTTTTCAATACTTACACTTTGAAAAGCACCGCTTGAAAGCGGATAGGCATTAACCCCTACTTTCATGTCTTTTTTCAGATCGGTTCTACCATAGCCTAAAGCAACTGCTACTGACCCTACGGCCTGTCCCGGCTGAATGTAAACTGGCACATTAGACAAGGTGACTCCATCAGCCACTATATTTACAAGGTCTCCATTTAGAGCCCCATTATCCATGGTTCTGTTTGTCAAACCAAATCTTTCTGCATCCACACGTGAGATCAACAGATAGTTGTCCCAAGAAGTTCTCGTAATTGGATCAGGTAGTTCCAACAACCATGGGTTATTGGCTTGCTGGCCATCACCCAGACCTGTTTTTGAATAAACCGTGAGCTCAAATTCTGCTCCTTTGGCATTGGCTAGTTTTGCACTCGCATCCGCCAAATCGACTTCATTAGCAGCTACAACAGCAGCTTCTCCTACCTTTGAAAAAGTACCATCCTGAAGCGTTTTGTTCCAGGACTTTCCACCTAAAATATTATTTTGCCAGTAGTCTTTGACAAAATCGTAAACACTCATTTCACTACCCATCCAAGTCAACAGGCTGTCTTCAAGTTGTCTTGTATTAAAGAGCGGCTGTATCGTTGGTTGTGTTAAACCGAAACTTCCTTTTTTGATTTCAACATCTCCCCAGGCTTCCAGGTAATGTGGACTTGCCACTACATAATTAGTTAGCTCAGCTGTTTGGTCCAGTGATAAAGCAAAACTCACACTAAGGTCAACTTTTTTCAGTGCTTCCACAAATTCTCCTGCATTTGGCAGTGAATAAGCAGGGTTTGTGTTTGAAATAAACACAGCCCCAACAGCTCCTGAATTCATATCCTTGATCAGCTGCTGTACTTTTGCAGTGTTACCCTGACGGACATTTCTATAATTTACAACGTCAATTGCAGAACTTTTGATTGCCGCATTAATGGCTAAGGCCAGCAATTGAGCATTCTCATCCTGGATTCCTGTAACCACAACAGCATTGCTACCTGCCTTTTTAAGTTGAGTCACCGCTTTTTTGACGGCTTCATTCGATGAAGATTTGCCATTTACTATGGCTTCATAAAGCTCACTCATCACTTGAAGTTGTTCTGAAGGCTTTACAATTATTCTTTTATCCGCATTTCCTCCTGTAAGCGTCATATTAGACTCGAACTGGATATGGCGAGACATCTTCCCATTCTTAGGCTTTCTTCCTTTGGCATATCCGGCTTCAAAATTACCTCCCTGCCAATCTCCTAGAAAATCAGCTCCTACAGAAATAATCACTTTGGCCTTTCCAAAATCATAGTCAGGTAACGCTCGGTTACCATACATTTTTTCAAAGGCATTTAAGGCAGCATCTTCTGATACCGCGTCATAAGCAATATGTTCAACATTGCCATAAGCTTCATTGAATTTTCCAACAAGGCTATTTAAAGACGGACTTGCAGTAGTACCTGTAAGTAAAACTATTTTAGCACCTTTTTCCTTTACTTCATTCAATTGAGCTTGAATTTCTTTATCCAAAGTGGCATAATCCGTTTGTTCCCCTTTTGACAATGGCCCTCTCAGCCTGTTATTATCATATAAGGAAAGAACAGATGCCTGAACTCGAGCATTGGTGCTTCCATTCTTTGAATCTTTATTTGGCTCTATCTTGATCGGTCTCCCTTCACGAACCTTTACCAATATATTGGCAAAATCAAACCCATCAGCTATGGAAGATGCGTAATAGTCTGCAATACCCGGGATCAAATCGTCGGGCTTCACCACGTAAGGAATCGAATTCACTACTGGTCCTTCACAGGCGGCCAAAGAGGCAACAGCTGTGGAAAATCCTACATATTTCAAAAAGT
>CAZLUY010000518.1:0-1977 GCA_964562785.1 uncultured Limnohabitans sp.
TAAGTAATTGGCAGCTTTACAGAACCTATTCTTCAAATTTTGAAGAAGTAGCCGAACAATGATTTAGAAGGAATGAAATTTGCTACAAAAAGCTTAAAAACTGGAAAATACTTTCTTTGAAAAAAACGTTATTTTTGTCAGCTACCCTTTAAACCTAGATCGGGCTTGAAGCCCAACGAAAACAAACCTCCATGAATCTGAAAAAAACTGCCATTCCATTAATCACCGCAGCAGTTTTAGCTCTTTCCTTATTCTACTTCTTATCATCCAGTTCTGTGGACGAAGTGTCAAATCAGGAAACAGCTGAACTAGATGAAATTGAAGAAGAGACTACTGATCATCTGGTTTATGGCATTGATGTCACAGGTTTAGATATTGTAGAAGGAAAGATAAAACGAAACCAAACTCTTTCATCCATCCTCAGCCCATTCAATGTTTCGTTTCAGACCATTGATGCAATAGCAAAGAAATCAAAAGAGGTTTTCGATGTAAGAAAGATCAAATCAAACAAGAAATTTACGGTAATGACCCCTGTGGACTCTACCGTTGCTCAATATTTTGTCTATGAGCCAAATCCCACTGAATATGTAGTTTTCAATCTAACGGATCTTGACATTTACAAAGTCGAGAAACCTGTAGAATTGCGAAAAAGGGAGGTTGCAGGATTTATCCAAACCAGTCTTTATGTGGATATGACTAAGCAGGATATTTCTCCCGAGCTGATAGATCTATTTGCAGATTTATATGGTTGGTCGGTCGATTTTCAAGCCTTGCAAAAAGGAGATAAGTATAAAGTCTCCTTCAAAGAAAAAGTGATTGATGGAAATGTTGTGGGTATAGAGTCTATTGAAACTGCACTATTTGAACATAAAGGACAGCCTTATCATGCCATCCCTTTTGAACAAAATGGTAAGTGGAATTTCTTTGATGAAGATGGAGAAAGTTTGAAAAAGGCTTTCCTCAGAGACCCGGTTAAATTCACTCGAATTAGTTCTCGATATAATCTCAGAAGATTTCACCCGGTTCAGAAAAGATACAAGCCTCATCTAGGAACAGATTATGCTGCGGCCAGAGGAACTGAAATCAGAGCAGTAGGAGATGGCACTGTCACTCATGCGACCTACCATGGGGGAAATGGTAACTATGTGAAAATTAAGCATAACGCGACCTATACGACCCAATACCTTCACATGTCAAAAATCGCTAAGGGTATGAAGCCCGGGGCTAGGGTGAAACAAGGACAGGTTATTGGATACGTTGGTAGTACGGGATTAGCTACAGGTCCTCACTTGTGTTTCAGGTTCTGGAAGCATGGGAAACAAGTAGATTGGTTGAGGGAAAAAATACCACCATCTGAACCAATTCTTCAAGAAAATCTTTTGGCTTTTGAATCTGCGAAGGCTCAATACATTCAGCTTCTTGCAGCGATCCCTTTCCCGGAAGATCAGCAAAGACTGCTCGTGAAGACTGCTCCAGAAGAAGAGCCTTCTACCGCACTTGACTAAATTTAGTGATGAGTGATTTCGCATCCATCAGGATTAATAAATACCTGAGCGAAGTTGGCTTTTGCTCACGAAGAGAAGGAGACAAATTACTCGAACAAGGGCGAATAAAAATCAACGGCAAAATTCCTGAACTCGGCACAAAGGTACAACCAGGTGATAGGGTTACCGTGGATGGTAAGCTAGTGGGTAAGCCTATTGTCAGACACACTTACATTGCTTTCAATAAGCCCGTAGGAATAGTTTCCACAACCGATACAAAAAGGGAAAAAGACAACATCGTAGATTTCATCAATCATCCCAATCGAATATTTCCGATCGGCCGCTTAGATAAAGATAGCGAAGGCTTAATCTTCCTCACTAGTGATGGAGATATTGTCAACAAGATCCTTCGAGCCAAAAACAATCACGAAAAGGAGTACATCGTAACCGTAGATAAACCGATTACTGATAGTTTTATTAAGGGAATGAGCGG
>CAZLUY010000519.1:0-4159 GCA_964562785.1 uncultured Limnohabitans sp.
GCAACTAATGTCCAAACCACTAATCCTCGTCTCAAATGATGACGGGATCACCTCCAGAGGAATCAGAGTACTTGTATCTGCAATGAAAAAATTAGGGGAGGTAGTGGTAGTTGCGCCAGATAGTCCCCAATCAGGTATGGGGCATGCAATCACGATAGGTGAAACTCTACGAATCAGTCAGGAAGATATCTTTGAAGGTGTTGAGGCTTATAAGTGTAGTGGAACACCTGCGGATTGTGTAAAACTTGCTAAGCATTATGTGCTTAAAGGAAGAACTCCAGATCTTGTAGTTAGCGGGATCAATCACGGCTCCAATACTTCGATTTCAGTTCTTTATTCGGGAACAATGTCTGCAGCTATTGAAGGTGCCCTTGAAGGGTTTCCATCCATAGGATTCAGCCTATGTGATTACTCCTCAAGAGCGGACTTTTCCCATGTGGAAAAATGGGTAGAAAAGATTGCCAAGCAGGTACTTGAGAATGGGATGACCAAAGGAGTAGCATTGAACGTTAATTTTCCACCAAAGCAGAACGAAGATATCCAAGGGATTAAAGTTTGCAGGCAGGCTGATGCTAAGTGGCAGGAAGAGTTCGACGAGAGATATGACCCTACGGGTAGAAAGTACTTCTGGCTTGCAGGTAACTTTGTCAACTTTGATAAGGGGGAGGACAATGATGAATGGGCTATTGCAAATAATTATGTTTCCATAGTTCCTTGTCAGTACGATCTCACAGCCCATCATGCTATCACCCAGATGAACAAATCCTGGGATTGGGAAGAGTTAAAACCCTGATCAGGTTAACCGAGAGAAGTCAGGGTGAAAAGCCTCTCTCCAATTTCCTAGCTCAGTGATTATTTCAAACTTCCTCATGTCCTCAATAGCTTTTTGAATCACCTTCCTTTCGATTTCATAGCTACTGTTCCATTCAGTTTGTTTCATCCAGGATTCAACGTCCTCTAGATCTAAACTGAACATTTCAGCGATCCTTTCTGGGGTTTCCTTCTCTGACTCAATTACCCGAATCTCTTTGAATAATTGTTCTATCAGATCCTTTAGGACAATTTTATGTTGCTCGGCATAGGTTCGCTTGCATGCTATGACAAAGCATGGCCATGGGCTGGGGACTTCACCTATTCTGTCTAGATTCCCTTTTTCTACCTCGGGTTTAGTCGTGAACTTTTCCCAAAGAAAAAGGCCCTCACTTCCAGATTGGAATGCATTGACTGCTCCGTCCAAATTATTAACGATTTCGAAACTGTAATTTTCTGAACTCCAATTTTCTCGATCGCCTAGAACCCTTGACATGAGTTCAGAACCTGATCCCCTTCTGCTGATTAGAAAGTTCGGCTGCTTTATTTCTGAAGGTGTTTTAAGGCTGGTCTGTGGTGAAGTGTGAATACCCCATACCAATGGAGACTTAACATATAATCCCAGAATACAGATGTCCTGATTTTTTTCGAATCGTTTGAAAAAGCTTTCGGTGAGGATAATGGCGAGGTCAGTTTCTCCTGAATCCAGTTGTTCAATCATTTTCCCCGAACCTCTCGACTCATCTGTCCATTTAAGAGATATCTGGTCTGATTGATAATTTTCAATTAATCGGTGCCAAGGGTAATTGAAATGTTCTGGGACACCTGTGATTCGAATTTCATTCATGAATGTGAAGATGATAAAAAAAGAGTCAACCTTTGAGTTGGCTCTTTTTCATTTCAATTAAGTGTCGTGGGTGACTGACCTATCGGTAATGAATAAATTACTTAAACCAGCTAAAAACAGAAAAGTACCAGCCAGCAACATGGTGTTAATCACAGCTTCTCCGAAGATCAGCTTGTACAGCAAATTAACTCCTCCCAAGGCTGCAAGGATTTGTGGGATAACAATGAACATATTAAAGATGCCCATATAAACCCCCATCTTTTTTGGGTCCACTGAACTGGACAGCATAGCATATGGCATAGATAGGATACTAGCCCATGCTATTCCGACCAATGAGAATGAAATGTGTAGCATCCATGCTTCCTTAATGAAATAGATGAGGATAAAGCCAAGGCCACCTAGAATAAGACTGGAAAGATGAACCAGCTTTCTATTGATCTTGATTTTGCTAGCCACAAAAGACAAACCAAGAGCGAAAAACATGGAAACTAGGCCGTATGTACCCAGATAACTTCCAACACTATCAGCTGCATCATTGTAGGCTTGTGAGGTAGTATCCGTTGCACCAAAAACATGCTCAGTAATTGCTGGAGTTGCAAAACTCCACATAGTGAAGAAGGCGAACCACGAGAAGAACTGAACAAGGCCTAACTGCCGCATTACTTTTGGCATAGAAGCTATGTTGCTGAAAATCTCTTTTACTCCGGCCATAAAGCCTTTGTTTTCAGCTTTTTCTTTTTCAAATGCATCCATATCCTCCGGAGGGTATTCTTCCGTAGTCAAAATGGTGTACATAATAGTCGTGAAAAGAACTACTGCACCGATGGCAAAAGCATATTTTACCGAGTCAGGTACTACCCCTTCTGGAGCCGTATTTGGCACTCCAAGTTGGGTCATAAACCATGGGAGGTTTGATGCTACCCAAGTGCCTATTCCAATTATGAGAGTTTGTACAACAAACCCATAAGATCTCTGAGAGTCGGGGAGTTTATCTGCCACTAAAGCCCTGAAAGGCTCCATACTAATATTTATTGAGGCATCGAGAATCCATAGGGAACCTGCCGCCATCCAGAGGGCCGAAGAATAAGGTGCGAAAAATAGGGCTACTGTACTGAACAGCGCACCAAAGAAAAAGAAGGGTTTTCTGCGTCCGAATTTTGGATGCCAAGTGCGATCACTTAAGTAACCTACGATTGGTTGGATCAATAAACCAGTTAGAGGGGCAGCAATCCAAAGTAGTGGAATAGCATCTTTATCTGCTCCAAGAGTTTGAAAGATTCTTGACATGAATCCACCTTGCAGAGCGAACCCGAATTGGATTCCTAAGAATCCAAAACTCATATTCCAAATTTGCCAAAAGCTTAACTTCCTTTTTTGATCCATAAAAGGTTAGTGGGTTTATTGATGTCCTCTTAGAGACTGATGATTATCTCCTCCATAGAGTTTTTGAATTGTATATAAGGTAATTGATTCAATTCAAAATATGGGTGGAAACTCTCTGGTAATGGATCAAATTCTGTGAGCTTACCAAGAAATGCGTAGTCTACTTGACTCACTTCTTTAGCTACTCCATTCAACTTAACCTCATTTATATCAAAACCGTGAAGATATACTTTTATCTCTTGGTAATCAGAGGTATATCCACCTTCTGCTAAAGCTAGCTTGACCGTATTATTAGAGGAATCATAGGTGATGTCTCGCTTATAAATGTGACCCTCTTTGTTTTGATGACTGATGCCATCATCCTCATAGTGGCAATAGCTTCCATCTGTATCCCCTTTGTAAATATGAAGTCTGAGGATGCCGTCAGCTTTTTCCGTGGTGTTAGAAACTACAGATTGTTCCGCGACGATTGCAGATTCCTTGACAAATACAGGAAGGTAATTAATAGGGCATTCAATTAGATGAGTTTGACCACCTGAATACACCTGATCAGAATAAAGGGAATACCATGTCCCTTCAGGTAGATAGACTTTGGCAATTTCTTTTGTTGACTCGACAGGTGCTACAAGGAAGCTATCGCAGAAAATGTATTGATTCTGGAAATCCGAATGATAGATGTTCTCATCATTAGGGTAATTCACAGCTAAACTTGCGGAGATAGGTTTGCCGCTTTTAGTGGCTTCATAGAATGCGCTATAAATGGTGGGAAGAAGTCTATATCGTAGCTTCATGTAGTTCCTGGAAATTTCTTCCACTTCTTCTCCAAAGGCCCAAGGCTCAGCGTCATTACTATTGATCATGGAATGAGCTCTGTAAAAAGGGGAGAAGGCGGCGATACTCATCCATCTGGCGAAAAGGCTCTTAGAGGCCTCACCTGCAAAACCACCTACATCATAACCTGAAAAGGCTACTCCACTTAATCCTAAACTGTTAACCAACCTTACACCGGCTAACATATGATCTTCAGAGGCAACATTATCTCCTGTCCAGGCAGCGGCATATCGCTGAATACCGGCAAAGCCGGCTCTCGTTAACACAAAAGGTCTTTCTAAAGAATTT
>CAZLUY010000520.1:0-4139 GCA_964562785.1 uncultured Limnohabitans sp.
GATTCGGGAGATATCATTTGTAACTCAAATGCAACTCCGCTGCATTTGGCGCAAAGCTACTCGCATACCTCAATTATTACAAGTTGTTCCTATTATTATTTAACCCTTCATGTAGCTTCTTGAGTCAGGAAACCTCCTTAATGGATGTATCCATGAAAAAAAGCATTTCTTAATGCGAAAATTAGCATCTTAAGAAGGCCAACTATTTCTATTCTTTATGCACAGGCTTTTGATCGCTCTCTTCCTGCTCTGCTCCTTAATCTGTCAAGCACAAACCTACAGCCCAGAGGAAGTCAAACAAGATCTAATTCAATTAAAGGAATCCATAGAAACCTATAATCCCGCATTAGCGCTTTATTATCCTGAATTTAAGACCAAGGCAGAGCAACTTATTTCTGAAGTCTCAGCAAAACCTTTAACGGCTTTTGACTCATTTAAACTAATAAGCAGAATGAGCACTCTGAGCCATGAAGGACACTTTTCTGTAGGAACCTGGGAGGATGAAGTTCATGCAGGGTTTCTTTCCAATGAGTTCAAGTACATGCCACTTTCTCTTACCATCCTCGATGGGAGAATTCTAGTTTGGCTAGATATCTCAAGAGAAAGAGAATTGAATTCGGGTGATGAAATCCTCTCGATTAATGGCATAAGTGCGGCTGACATCCTCGCTGAATTTGCCTTGACAACTCCTTCAGACGGTGACATCCATACCTACAGGCGGAAGATTATCGATGATGGATTTACCTGGATGTATTACCTATTTATTGAACGCTCAGAATCATTTACGATAGAAACCAAATCCCTGGATGGAGCCATAAAGAAGACACAGATTCAAGCAATCACCAGAAAAGAGCAATTTGAAAATTTTGGTAATTACTATCCTGAGCGAGTAAATGCTACCGAAGAGCTAGATGCTTTCTATTCTCTTGAGTTTGAAGGCAAGAGTGCCATTCTCACCCTACCTTCCTTTGATTTCAGACGAGTCAATAAATATGAAGTCAAATCCAAAAAGTTCTACAAGGACCTTTTTGATGAAATTGCCTCAGCGAAAGTTGAGAATCTTATTGTAGACCTGAGGGATAATACCGGAGGTAGAAGTGAGTTTGCCAGTGACATTTCCCCATACATTTTGAAAGATGGCATTGAGCAAGAGTTTCTTAAAAAAACTACCTCTTGGGAAGGTAAGACTCGAACCTATGCATTCCCAAAGCCAGCCAAAACTGCCTTCAAAGGAAATATTTATGTTCTCATTAATGGCAAGACCTATTCTGCGGGTAATACCTTAACACGAGTTCTTAAGGAACTGGGAAATGCAGTGATCATCGGGGAAGAATCCGGGACCAGATATGAAGGATTTGTAGCTGGTTCACAGCAAGAGATAATCTTGACAAACTCTCAAATCAAGATCGGTATTCCTAGGTATCATATCACCTTTCCTAAATCGGAAAAACAGACCACTAGAAACCGCGGCACCCTACCCGACTATGAGATAAAACCCACCTTTGAGGATTTGTGGAATAAAAGGGATTTACATATGGAGAAGGTGAAAAACCTGATTGACAATTAAATGATTTGTAAATGATAAGGAATTCATTCTTCATCGCTCTTTCGTTGTGCATCTTTCTCCTTTCCTGCACGGAGAAAGCTGAGACTAAGAAAAATAGCGAATCCAGGATCCTGCTTCATCCTTCTGAAGCTCCAACTGCCATCACCAGAACCATCAAAGAAGATCAAAATGGTAATATCTGGATGGCCACCTTTGATGGTATTTACAAGCTAAATGATGGTTCCTTTTCAAAAGTAGATTCAAGTGTTAGCCAGGCACGTTTCTTTTCAATTCTAGAGGATAGCCAAGGCAAGCTTTGGTTTGGATCCATTGGTGAGGGGGTTTTCAATTATGATGGGAAAAACTTACAAAACTTGACCATGAAAGATGGATTGGCATCAAATGAAATCACAAGTATATATGAGGATTCTCAAGGTGACATTTGGTTTGGGGGAAACGGAGGCTTCAGTAGATATAATGGCAAAACCTTTCAAAACTTTCTATTGGAGCCAGGTGCAGTGGTCGAGGACACCTCTGTAAAACCAAGAATCAAAATGGAGTCACCGGAAAATATGAATAGATCCATAAACGAGGTAAACACCATACTTGAGGACCGAAATGGCACAATTTGGATTGCGACTCGCGGAGCTTCATTCACCTATGATGGGGAATCCTTTTCTAGAATAGAGCATGATGGTGGACCTTTCGGAAATGTGAGATGGATAATGGAGGATAGTTCAGGCTCAATATGGCTGGGTGGCCCTTTCGGTTTATGGCGATATGCTGAGCAAAAGTTTCAAAAGATCTCAAGTGATTTCACCGGATATATGTATGAAGATCAAGAAGGGAATATTTGGATCAGTTCGAGTCTCAGTGCAGGACAAAACTGGGCGATTTCAAAAATTGATGTTCAGCTTTTAAGCCTTCCTCAACCCATAACCGAAGTTGTAACATCTGGCGAGAGAATGACCTTTGGAATAGAACAAAGCAGCGAGGGTACTATTTGGTATGGCTCAATAGAAGGAGCAAAGACCATTCAGAAACCAGTCAATTTTAGATAATGACAAGACGCAAAACCCAAAATATCATTGACCAATTAGAGGAAATTCATTCTGGAAAACCATGGATGGGACCCAATTATAAGAAACGATTAGAGCGCATAAAGGAGGAAAATTGCTTTGTCCGCCCTTTACCCGAGCTTCATTCTGTGGCCGAAATCCTGAGTCATCTCACTTTTTGGCGTAAAGAGGCTAATATGAAAATCAAAACAGGTAATGGAAGTCAAACTGATGATGCCGAAGGGAATTGGTTGAGTATTGAAAAGCTTCAAAAAATGGGTTGGGACAAAATCAAAACAGAATACCTCCAATCCTTAAAAGAGCAAATTGACCTTCTATCGGAAAGGGAGGACAAATTTTTGAATGAGACTTATTTCGATCCTGATTTTAAAGGCCATTTTACCTATCAATGGCTGCTTGATGGAATGATCCAGCATGATGCCTATCATCTAGGTCAATTGGGAATCATACTTAAATTGCTGTATCAAAAGTGAACACTTAACTTTTTGTCATTTATTCCCGTGAATTATTTCATCTTTTATTGAAATGATGCTCACACTAAACCAACCCACCAAGCAAAATGAAGAAGTTTTTACTATCAGTCTTTATAGGGCTTTTAGCCTTGATATTGACCTGGCTAGCATATGATTATTTTTCCTATTCAAAACTTCCAGATACAATTTCGGCAAGTGAGAACGAAGGATGGACCGATCCTAGATACTTGAATCAAATTCAATTAGCTGAAGACTATTTATTGACAATCCCTCAAAAAATAAGCACTCCCTCCTTCTCTGTCGCAGTTGGCAAGGCCGGTAAATTAATCTGGTCAGAAGCCGTTGGCTTAAGCAATATGGAAGAAGAACTTCCTGCAACTACTGGAACAGTATATCGAATTGGGAGCACATCAAAAACGGTCACCTCTACTCTCACCGCCAAACTTTATGAAAGAGGGTTGATTGACCTTGATTTCGTAATTACAGATCAGATAAAAAACTATCCCGCTAAGCAATGGAGTTTTACTCCTCGTCAATTGATGAGTCATACAGCTGGTTTTCCTCATTATGGTGATCTAAAAGGCCATGGTCTATACAGCGTATCCTGTAATTGCGAAAACTACACAACAGTAACTGATGCCCTGAGCGTCTTTAATGACGTGGATTTACTCTTCGAACCAGGTACAAATTTCGAATACTCTTCTCTGGATTTTATACTGCTCAGCGCTTATTTGGAAGATGTCGCTGGTGATGATTTCCTCTCCTTACTCAACAAGGAAATCTTTTCCCCGCTTGGTATGGATGACTCTTTTGGTGATCACAGCAGGCCGTCTAATGGCCGTATGAGTAATTTTTATGAGACGAAAAGCGGGAAATACAAACCATGGATAACTTGGGGGTTATTCCCTCATGATATAGACTTAAGTTATAAATGGGCTGGTGGCGGTATTATGTCCACCCCAACGGATCTGGTCAAAATGGGGAATGCCATCCTCACTGATTCTTCCTTTCTCTCACAAGAAACTAAAAATGTGTTCTTTG
>CAZLUY010000521.1:0-6170 GCA_964562785.1 uncultured Limnohabitans sp.
TCATGATGTGAAGAGTAAGGACTTCCCAAAAGACTCAGAGAGTTATTGATAAAACAAAAAAAAGGCCTGTCATTTGACAGGCCTTTTTTTTGGTTCTTTGCATTAAGCCGTAGCTGCTGCAGAAGCCCTTTCTTTCACGCGTAATATGAAGTCACTCAGCACATTCATATAGTTGATGAAGGCATCATAAGGGGAATCATAAGGACTAAAATATGAATGGATGTCCCCATCGGAGAAGAACTTTGTACACATATAGTAAAAATGATCCGATGTCTGAAGATAGGTCCAATCTCGTTGAAGATCTTCATCTTCTAAAGCGTTAACCATCGCTTCTAATTCATAGAGTCTATCGAAGGCTTCATCCTGTAGATCATTTCCAAGCCATGCTGTCAAATCTCTTTCTTCATCTGCCCATGAAATAGGCACTGGAACGTGGATCATATCGGCTGGCTTCGCTTCCTTAAACACCTCGCTTGGGGTGGAGAAGTCAAAACTGGATTGATTAAGAACAGCTTCAGGTAAAGCTCTCATAAATTCAAAGATCCCGGTCTCTTCCCACTGATGCTCACCAAAGGTTTCATAGTCCATAAATAGGTTAAGGACTTGCTCTTCCGCAGGAATTGCATTGATCCAATTGATAAATTTATCAATCGTCAATGGATAATCTGACCAAGTCTGATTTCCAAACCTGAATGCGATATCATCAGATAACTGGAAGTTCTTCAGCAAAACTTTCAGTTTAGGGTTAAGTGCATTGCTGTATACATAATTAGGACTTTTCCAGCCTAAAACGTGCTTTGCACCCTCAGTTAAAACTCCATCAAACCCTAGTTCCGAAATCATTTCTCCGATCTCATCGGAATAGATTAACTCTGTATTTCGGAATACTTTTGGTGTATACCCGTTGAATAGACTGGCTAGTTTCTTTTGGTGCTTTTCTACACCTCGTTTGAAGCCTTCTTTACTTTTTAGTGAGGCCAATGTGTGCCCATTGGTTTCATTGAGTAATTCTACCTGACCAGTTGCCACTAACCTTTGGAAGCTTTCTAAGACATCTGGAGCAAATGCTTCCATTTGATCCATGAAAGTGCCTGAGATGGAAAAAGTGAATTTGAACTGACCAGGATGTCTCTCAATCAAATCAAGCAAAAGAGCATTCATCGGGAGGTAACATTTTTGGGCTACCCGCCGAATCACACTTTTATTAAGAAAGTCATCCCAGTAATAGTGATCATCACCTATGTCGAAAAATCGATAAGGCTTTAATCGGTAGGGCTGGTGAACCTGGAAGTAAAAACAGATAGTTCTCATGATTTTTCAGATAAAGTTTTTTCATAGGCCACAATAAGCTTCTCAGCCACATGCTCCCATTTTAGTTTTTTAAGTTCCTCACTTCCTAACTCCTTAAACATATCAGAAATACTACGGTAGTGGAGTAGGGCAAAAATAGAATCTGCCATAGCATCGATATCCCAATAATCAATCTTGATCGCGTTAACCAAAACTTCGGCTACACCAGATTGCTTTGAAATAATGGTGGGTGTATTGTGTCTTACAGCTTCTAAAGGAGCGATACCAAAAGGCTCAGAAACGGAAGGCATCACGTAAACATCCGAAATGGCATACATGTGATCCACATCATCTCCTTTTAGAAAGCCTGTGAAGTGAAATTTAGAAGCAATATTCAATTCTGCAGCTCGATCGATCATGGGATTTAGGAGATCACCTGAACCTGCCATTACGAATCTTACATTAGGATCTCTATCAAGTACCTTCTTAGCAGCTTCTACAAAATATTCAGGCCCCTTTTGGAAAGTAATTCTTCCCAGGAAGGTGACTATCTTCTCAGGGACTTTCTTCTCGTACTTCGATTTGATTATACTTGCATCCAAAACGGCATTGTGAAGTACACTAACTTTCTTTGCCGGAATTCCATACTTTTCTACGATGGTATTCTTGGTCAATTGACTCACCGCTAGTACATGGTCTGCAGCTTCCATCCCTGCCTTCTCAATATCGAAAACTGGTTGGTTTACGCTTTGACCTGATCGATCGTATTCTGTAGCATGCACATGAGCTACTAAAGGTTTGCCGGAAATTTCCTTAGCTGCGATTCCTGCAGGGAAGGAAAGCCAATCATGGGCATGAATAATCTCAAAGTCATCCCTATCTCGAGCAATTTGAGCAGCAGTCAAGGCATACCTTGATACTTCCTCCATCAAATTCTTTCCATATTTTCCGCTGAAAGCATACTTGGAAGTGAAAATGCTTTCATCCAAATCTACTCGATCATGGATCGCATAATCCGTGAACTTCTGGTACTCTTCAGGACCTAGATAAGGAACAAGGAAACTGCTTACCTCGAGATAGGTAAGGTTCTTCCAAATAGACTTAAACTTCTTCTCTCTGTAATCAAGGGTCACATCACTCGCATTCACAAAATCCGCTAGAGGTTCTTCATCACCCCAAAGCTTAGGAACTACAAAAATGATTTCCTGATCATGATGAGCCATGCCTTTGACCAAACCATAACAGGCAGTACCAAGGCCTCCGGAAATATGTGGTGGGAACTCCCACCCGAACATCAGAACTCTCATAAAAGTCTATTTAAACTTCCTTAATTAAATGCATCATCCTCATTAGCTCCGCCACACTCCAGGCTTGAGAAATTGAACCTTTTGGCCGATGAGGTGGATCACCATCGTAGATTTCTGCAACTGTACCCACTCCATATTGAGTCATTACTCCATCAAATGAAGCAACAATTTTTTCCACGAAATTCAATCCTGATTTACCATGGAGCTTCAAATAACCCTCCACGAAGTGACCTAATGGCCATACCCAAACAGTTCCGTTATGATAGGCATTGTCACGACTGATTTGATTGCCATGATAATATCCCTTATAGCCATGGTCATCAGGAGAAAGTGATCTCAATCCTCGGCTGGTCAAAAGTTTTGATTTCACAATATCCAAAACCTTATCTCGTCGTTCCTCAGTCAGCATAGAATAGGGGAGGGAAGTCGCAAAAACCATATTAGGTCTTACAGACCAATCCTTCTCTCCGTGATCAACCAGGTCCGCTAAATATTCATGTTCTTTTGACCAAAACTCCTCATTAAAGGCAGTCTTTACTCTTTCTGCAATTTCCTTGACTTCCTCATCACCAGTCAATTCATGGTAGAAACAAAGAGCATTATACCAAAGAGCTTGAATTTCTACAGGACAGCCAATTCTAGGAGTGACAGGACCATCAGGGGTAATAGCATCCATCCAGGTGAGAGCAATTCCTTCTTGACCTCCCCAAATGAGACCGCTATCCAGCATATGAATGTGGAATGCTGTTCCTTCCTTATAACCGTCGATAATACCCTTCATTTTTTCCAGATATTTATCCTTAACGGTTTTGGTATCCCCTGTGAACTTGATGTATTGTTGCAAACTCCAGAAGTACCAAAGTGGGGCATCTATGGAGTGCATGTTTGCCATTTCTCCACTTCCAACATTAGGAAAAATGGAGCCTTCGAGATCACTGCTCATGGTGTCCATGATATCCAGGAAGGTTGCTTTGTCACCAGAAGGTAAAGTCAGTCCTGGTGCAGCTACGAAGGTGTCTCGCCCCCACCAGCCGAACCAGGGATAACCAGCAATTACTCTTGTATCTCCGTCGCGCTTTCTAATGAACTGAGTGGCGGAATTCTTTAGACAGTTTTCAAAATTGTTTCTAGGAGTTCTTCTTGCTATTTCCTTCTCGAAGGCAACCTGTCTAGTTTTTGGGTCAGCCTCTGTAAGGCCAGCAGAAAAGATTACTGTTTCCCCTTTCTTTATTGGGAACTCAAAATACCCTGGAACAAAGAGGTCCTCCTGGTAGTCATAGCCTCTTTCTCTTTCTTGGATGTACTCAATGTTGTTGTACCAATTTGGTTCAGATACAAATTCACTTTCCTTGGAGGTTTGAAGATACAAAGGATCATAAACGTCGTACAATTGGAACTTCACTCCATTCGGCACCTCGTCAAACTCTTTATTGATATCATCATTCTCTTTCAAGAGTGCATGATAAGAACGGAAGGCTAGGAAAGGAGAGATTCGCAACTTCGTTGGTGAATGAGCATCAAGAAGTGTATACCTTATCATGACTCGATCACGATTGGTATCCAGAATGAGCTCTTTCTGTAGCACCACACCGCCAACACGATAAGTTAGTCTTGGGATTGGCTCAGAATCAAAATCCTTTAAGTATTTATGGCCCCGAGGAGAATAATTTCCCGGATATTTATTGATACCTAGATTGAAATTAGCTCCATGCTGAATAACTGTTTCATGGACAGTTGAAAGAAATACATGGTTATCCGAGTCAAGCTGCTGCTGTGGAACCACCAGTAGCCCATGGTATTTCCTTGTGTTGCAACCGATTATTGTGGTGCTTGTATACGTTCCAGAGCGATTTGATCTGATTATTTCTCTGTCGAGGGAGTAATTAAGATTGATTAATTGGGTCTTGTCAAAATGTATGAAGCTCATAGAGAAAAATGCTTGAGAGCGATAAAAATAGAGCTTTGAGGGCAATAAAAAAAAGCAAAAAATAAAGGTCATGATTTCATGACCTTTTCTTCTTAATAGTGGATTAAATCTTTTTGGATTTCTTCAAAATTCCGAAACGATTCCTCAAACTTCGATTGGTAACTCTTGACCATCCGAATGTTCACCGGTTTTACCCGAGGAAATTTCGGGGCTGGCTTAAACAAAAGGAACATATGCAGTTAGTTTAGTTTCATCAACTTTCGCAAATGCTATGCCAAGGCGCCTAGTTTAAAAAAGGTAAAACCCCTCATTATGAGGGGTTTTGGGTGAAAGACCGGGTTCGAACCGGCGACCTCCGGTGCCACAAACCGGCGCTCTAACCAGCTGAGCTACAATCACCATTAGACTTTTTAAGATAGGAATCTTGCAAAGCGAGTGCAAAATTAACACGAAAGTTATTTGGCTGCAAGTAGGTTCTAAAAATTTCTTGAAAAAGAAATTCTTTCTCCTTTCTTGTCCTCATTGAACTGACCGTTTTCGTAAGCAAGGTGTCCAGAGACGATCGTATGGGTCACCTGAGACTTAAATTCATGCCCCTCGAATGGAGACCATCCACATTTCGCAAGTATGTTATCCTTGCTCACAGTCCAGGGAGAATCCAAGTCTACCAAAACCAAATCAGCGTAATACCCTTCACGAATAAAACCTCGCTCCTTGATTTCAAATAACCTGGCGACATTATGGGTCATTTTTTCAGCGATTTTCTCCAGGCTTATTTTGCCTTTATGATAGAAATCCAACATGGCTACCAAGCTATGCTGATTTAGTGGACCGCCAGATGGAGCCTTGGTATAGACCTGATCTTTTTCTTCCAGGGTATGTGGTGCATGATCTGTTGCAATCACATCAATTCTATCATCTAGCATAGCCTTGAAAATCTCTTCCCGATCATGAACGGTCTTCACTGCCGGATTCCACTTGATAAGAGTGCCCTTGGTATCATAATCTTCTTCAGAAAACCACATGTGGTGAATACAAGCTTCTGACGTGATCTTCTTTTCCTCCAGAGGAATCGTATTATCGAAAAGGTCAAGCTCCTTGGCTGTGCTGATGTGTAGAATATGCAGTCTAGTACCATACTTGTTTGCCATGGCAACAGCTCGACTTGAAGCATTATAACAGGCTTCTTCGGAACGGATCTTTGGGTGATATTTTATCGGGATATCTTCGCCATATTCAGCCTTATATTTAGCCAAATTCTCGGCGATGATATGATCGTTTTCACTATGTATGGCAATGATAGCCTTGCATTCTCTAAATATGTCTTCCAGTGTTTCGATATTGTCCACGACCATGTTCCCTGTGGATGATCCCTGGAAAATCTTTAAACCACAAACATTATTGAAATCCACTTTCATGATTTCATTAAGATTGTCATTTGTCGCTCCCATGAAAAACGAATAGTTGGCCAGAGAGACCTCTTTAGCTCGGTCATACTTTTCTTCCAAAAGGTCAACTGTCACCGCCTGAGGAACCGTATTAGGCATCTCCATATAGGTAGTTGTACCACCAGCGACACCAGATTTAGATTCAGTATAGATTTCTCCTTTGTGTGTTAAACCAGGCTCTCTAAAATGCACCTGATC
>CAZLUY010000522.1:0-1536 GCA_964562785.1 uncultured Limnohabitans sp.
TTAAAGTAAAATTTCTCAAGCCGCACATATGCCAAGAGCAAAAGCCGATAAAGATCGGAAAATCTTTGTGCTGGATACTTCTGTCATCCTTTACGCACACAACTCCATTATGAATTTTGCCGAACACGACGTGGTTATCCCAATCACAGTGTTAGAAGAACTGGATCAGTTCAAGAAAGGCAACGACACCAAGAACTTTGAAGCCCGGGAGTTTATTAGGCTTTTGGACAAGTTGTCTAAGGACAATATGATCCATGACTGGACCCCACTAAATGGCAAAACCAAAGGGAATTTTAGGGTTTTGATGAACCCTGATAATCAGTTAAATGCCAATGAAGTCTTCGGTGAAGAAAAGAATGATCACAAAATTCTAAATGCAGCAATCTATCTAAAAGAAAAAGAGAAGAAGCGTAAGGTCATTCTGGTTTCCAAGGATATCAACTTACGGCTGAAAGCGAAATCGCTTGAGTTGTTGGCGGAAGATTATGAAACTGGCAAGATTAAGAATATAACGGAGCTCGAAAATACCGGGAAGTTCCACCTTGACAATGTTGACCCTACTCACATTAATGCCCTTTATGATGCAGGATATGTTGAAGCCAAGAGCGTTCTGGGTACAAGGAAAAGAAAGGCTAACGCCTTTTATATACTTAAAAGTGATAAGAACTCCGTCTTAAGTTTTTATAACCCGGATCAGAATGTTCTGGAGCGAGTAGACAAAAGACTTGCATATAACGTGAAGCCAAAAAATGCCGAACAGGCTTTTGCTCTTCATGCTGTGATGGACCCTAACATCAAATTGGTGACCATACAAGGTGTAGCTGGAACAGGTAAGACTCTTCTTGCCTTGGCTGGAGCTTTGGAGCAAAGAAGGAATTACAAGCAGATTTTCCTTGCCCGTCCTGTAGTACCTCTTAGTAATAAAGATATAGGGTACCTTCCTGGAGATATTAAGTCCAAACTGAACCCATACATGGAGCCGCTTTGGGATAATCTTAAGTTCATCCAAAACCAATACAAGGAAACAGATAAGGAATATCAGCGGATTACCGACCTGGTTAATCAGGAAAAGTTGGTGATTCAACCACTTGCCTATATTCGAGGAAGGTCTTTATCAAACATCTTCTTTATCGTAGACGAGGCACAGAATCTCACACCACATGAGATCAAAACTATCATCTCTAGAGCTGGTGAAAACACCAAAATTGTATTCACAGGAGATGTATTCCAAATTGATACTCCGTATCTGGATAGTCAGAGTAATGGAATGTCCTATTTAATTGATAGAATCAAGGATCATCCGCTCTATGCTCATATCAAGCTTGAAAAAGGCGAGCGTTCAGAATTGGCTAATCTTGCCAATGAGTTATTATGATTTCTTTTTGAAAATGAACAGAACCGCTTCGAGAGAAGCGGTTTTTTTTATGCCCTTTGCAACCATTTGGGTGCGGGGAACATCTAAAAGGGAAAATAGGACAAAAAAATCTTTGATAAATCTCAAATAATTGTCCAAAACTGATGAAAATGTGTACGAAA
>CAZLUY010000523.1:0-6012 GCA_964562785.1 uncultured Limnohabitans sp.
ATTTATGGTCAAATGCCAATCATAGGAATAGCCAAAAGACTTGAGGAAATCTACTTCCCTGGTGATCAGTTTCCAATCCACATTGATAAAAAATCTGAAAGCCTTCGGTTGATTCAACGAATCCGAGATGAAGCTCATCGCTTCGCCATCACTTTTCATAGGAAAGTACGAAGTAGGAATGCCTTTGGAACAGAATTGACATCCATTCCAGGAATAGGAAAGACTACTGCAGATCAGCTTTTAAAGCATTTTAAATCTGTCAAAAAAATCAAAGTTGCCCCAAAAGATGAAATTCTAGAGGTTATCGGTAAAAGTCGTGGGGAGCAGCTATGGGAATGGATGGAAAAAAATAAAGGGGCTTAAAAGCCCCTTTTATATTACCACTCCCACAGGGAGTTTTCAAATTCTAGTAGTTTATACTCAAATGCGATAGCATCCATATAGGCTTGAACATCGGGATTCGGGTGTTCCGCATCAACGAGATCGGCAATTAAGGCTTCATCAGGATTGGTGAATCTCCGGACCACAGATCTAAAGAGCCTAGTATCGAAAGCCTTATCATAAGTCAAGCTCTGAGAAAGGTTTTTAAAGTTGATCCATCTAGCATCTGGATGATCCTTGAAGTAATTATAGAAATCCTTATATCTGATGTAGGCAATTGTCTTTTGACCTGCATTGGAATTGGTTGCTGAAGGCATTACCAACTCAATGTATTTGATGTCAAAAACCATATCGGAATGATGCTTATCAAATACAAAATCCTCCATAAAATCGAGATAGTATAGCTGCTTGACGAAAATACTGTCACCGACCGCATTCAACCAGAAATTCTCTTGGAACTCAGCTATGGAAAGAGGGGTAGTGAACTTGTCATCACCAAAAACCTCTAATGCATTTTCCTCTACAACAGCTTTGTAGATGTTGTTGATGATACCATTACGCTTGCTGTCTCCCGATCCATATAAAGAAAGATTATACTTCTCTCTTAAATCAATCCGTCTCCAAACAGCAATTTGGTACATCTTATCATCATCCCTGATACGCTTCACGGAATAAATAGTATCCATGGAAAATTGTCTGTCGCCGTACCCGGATGGGTTAACACTGGTAGCCACCTGAGCCTGAGTAGAACTCGGAAGCCAAGCGACTGCAAGTAGCATTGCGATCAGTAGATGTGGAAAATACTTTTTCATAGTCAAGTCTTTATAATTTCCTACCAGCTTACTTAACTGGAATTCGGATAATCTGTCTTAATTCAGAAGGAATTCTATTTCCTCTGAAGTTTGTTCTCGTCACCTGACGAATTTCAAAAACTATATCGTCACCCGCACGAGCACTTTCAAGAAGTTGTCTCATTGCAAGAGAAGCTCCATTAGTAATTTGGACGGTCTGACGAGGAACTTCATTTCTCAGTAGTCTCATCTCACCACCAGTTACTTCAAAGTTGGCATCTCTAGCCATAGTTCTACCAAAGGTCGGCTCAGGTACGGCATTAATCTTCAAACCAGTCATGGAACCGATAGCTTGAGCTTGGCTCAAATCCACTGGAGATCCATTCCCAAGAACAGGAACTAAAGACGGCGCAGGAACCGGCTTAATATCATACGCAACATCACCAATTTTATTGCCACCACTGCTAACTCCAATGACTACTTCTCCAGAAGCTCCTGGAACTACGGTTAGCTCGCCTGGCTTGTTTCCTTTGATCGCCTGACCATTAGAAACTGCGAAATCCGGAGAATAAGAATTCCCTAAAGCTGGCACTTCTATCAACAGGTCATTAGCGCAATCAGCATATAACTGCTGAACAACTTCAGAAGATACTTTAATAACTGGTTGAGCAACGAAGTATTCATATTCCACCGGAAGGATTTTATCCTCTCCTCCCACATTTGTTAGAATTTCACCATTCAATACTCTCCTTGCTAGACCTCTATCGTCATACTCACTTGCTGGAGTTGCGGTGAATTCAATTTTACCAAAACCATTTTCAACTGGAATCTCTCTTCCATCAATCGTCATCGTTGGTGCAGCTGAAGAAGAACTAGACGCGATAAACATGTCAGCTTGGAAATTTGTACCTGCAGCTACAACATTAGAAATCGCGGAAACCTTTGCTTCTACGATATCGGCTTTGAAATAGAAAGTACCAATCGTATTGGCAATGGCTGAAAGTGATTCACTTTCGATATTTAGAACTTCATTCTGCCACTGGGAAAGCAAAGCAATCACAGCACCGACAGGTGATTTCACAAAGCTAAGCGTAACAAAATTTTTGTTTCTTACTTCTGAGTCATTCGCAAAAATTGGAATATCCGCTGCATCCTTAGCAATCGCGTCGAATTTCAAGTCGGTTACTCCAACACTATTAAGAATTCCTTCAATCTGAGTAGGATATTCATTCAGAGTAGCCTTCAGCTGTTCACCAATCCCTTGATTGTTGAACATATTACCAGCGATCTCCTTATTCTTTAGAGCCGCATTTACGAAGTTACCTTCCTCATTTTTAGCGTTTGATTGCTCAATTAGGTCTTGCTTAAGCCCTTCGAGATATCTGAAAATTTCAGATGTAGCTTCTCTAATTTCCTGAGCTGCTCCCACCTTTGGAACATCCCTTTCATTATTTCCCTGCTGCTCAACCGTAAATTCTATGGATTCAACGGTAGCCGCATTTTTATTAATATAATTTCTGGAGGTTCTCTCCATACCATCATTGATCAGAATGAATTTCTGTAGAATCTGATCACTTACCTGCAGTGCTAGCAATGCGGTGAGGACCAGGTACATCATACCGATCATCCGCTGCCGTGGGGTCTCTTTTACTCCTGCCATTTCTTTTCGTTAAAATTAAATTTGAGAGTAAATAGATTAGGCCTTCATTGCGGATAGCATACCGCCATATATTTTATTCAATGAACTCACGTTCTGATTAAGTTTTGAAAGCTCGTTTTTAAATGCTTCAGTTTCTTTACCTGCTTCAGTCAGACCTTCCATTGCGGCAGTCATGTTATTGTAGAACTTGTTCAAAGTCTTCACATGGCTATTCGCATCCTGAAGTTCCATCTCATACACCGAGTTAAGAGCAGAAAGATTCTTTGTCACCGCTTGAACTTGGGAATGATACTCTTTTGCATCCTGGGAAGCAGAAGACATTTCAGTAAGCGCAGCAGCAGTCTTGCTGTAAGAAGAATTCATATCCACCAAAGTCTTGGCTGCAGTCTTCACATTTGCCGCATATTCGTTGGTTGCAACCGCTGCATCAGAAAGGTTGCCCATTTTCTGTGCTGAAGAAGCAAGGTTTTGCATTCCTTTACCCAGACTGTCAATCAATTCTGGACCAACTTTGGATTTTTCAAGCATCTGATCCAGCTGCTGTGTAACAGAACCGCCCTTAGCCTTCTTTTGTGCTGGGCTTTCTCCGGCAAGCTCCGGATAAACCTTAGACCAATCCACCTCTTCTTGACGTGGTTCAAAAGCAGAAAGGAAGAAAATGATTGCCTCTGTGGTCAATCCAACTCCAATCATCAAGTTACCCCCTGCCCAGTCCAAAATTTTGAACATCGCTCCGAGAATAACGATAGAGGCACCGATACCATAAATTTTTGGCATCACGTTGCCGTAGAATTTTGCTTTAAATGAGTTGCTGTTACTAGCCATCTGGTTAAATAAATTTTAAGGTGTTAGGGGTTTTTTACTGGTTATATGAAATAATTATCTCTTTCTTCTTCTGGAGGACTTTACGTCCATTGAACCGGATCTACCGATAAAGGTCATCACTGTTCTAAATCCAATGTGGGCCTGTGCCACATCTTCATATTCATAAGTTCTGGTACTTGTCTCTAAGTAATGTGCTATATCCTTCCAAGATCCACCTCTAACCACTTTTCTTGGCTCATTTGGATCATCATAGATAGGGTTCAAATCCCAGGTAAGTGTTCTTGAGGTAGTAGAATAGGCATCCATTACCCACTCAGCTACATTACCTGACATATTATAAAGACCGAAACCATTTGGAGCAAAAACATCTACTGGTGCAGTGTATGCAAAACCATCATCAATGTAGTTACCTCTTCCAGGCTTAAAGTTTGCCATTAGACAACCTCTCTTATTCTTTAGATAAGGACCTCCCCAAGGATATTTGGCCACATCTTTACCTCCTTTAGCAGCATACTCCCACTCCGCCTCACTTGGAAGCCTGAAACTTGGAGCATCGAAATCTGCTTCGTCATTTGCATTTTGGTGATAAGTTCTCCACTCACAATACTGCTTAGCCTGATCCCATGACACTCCAACAACTGGATAGTTATCAAAAGCAGGATGATCAAAATAGAACTCCATTAGAGGATCACCATAGTGATAACTGAAGCTTGTAGACCAAACAGTGGTGTCCGGCTTCAACTCATCAAGATTAAATGTTGGTGGCTCTTTAAGTGTCGTTGGTGTACCAGTTTCTAAGGTTCCTTCTGCTACTGCCTGAAGGAATTGACGGTACTTGTTATTTGACACTTCGTATTTGTCCATAAAAAATTCAGAAATGGTAATCTGCTTGTTCATGGAAGATTGAGTGAAAGCGATGTCTTCGTCAGACTGCCCCATCCAAAAAGTCCCAGCTTTTACAGGTACCATTTCAAGGGGTAAATTTTGTTGCCAGGCGACCCGCTTTGGAACCCCTGTAACTTCCCCTCTTCTGTTGGCCTTTTCACTGGCTGAACCCTTCTTATTAAAAAGGCCACAACCTGGTAAAAGTGTCACGATCGCCAGCCCTAAAACTACCGGCAAAACACGACTGTTCATTTTTTTATACATAAATGACATTTTTGATCGTATCAAATACTGAACTACTTAAAATGCGTATTCAGAACGTGAAATTTAGCTGAATTTCGCACAATAATGCAAATAACCTGCCAACTTTAAGCGAATCGTTATTCACTTAAACCCGACATTAAATTCAATTTTTTTTCTCCTTGGCAGACCTAAAATCTGAACCTCGGAGTTCGCTGAATTACGCGCTCGATTTCTCTGGAAATATCAGGTAAAACATACCTCAACATCAACTCGTGACTAGTCGGAGATTTTGCCTCTAATCCACCCACTACCAGATCGAATGCATAACCCAATTTCAATGAGTTATCCCTCAAAATACTATACCCCAAAATCAGGGATACGGATTCTTCACCTCTAAAGGCTAAACCTCCACTAATTTTATTTTGATGCGTAGCAATAACGCTTACCTCGTAAGAAAAATTATTGAAGGAAACAGTTTTCAACAAAAAGCTGGGCTCAATGGTCAATGCCCCGACAGGTCTGAACCTATATCCGAACAAAGCATAACTGTGATTTCTTAATTGATTATCAAATGAGCCATCCCCAAAATCAAAGGTTGGCTGATTTAAATGCCGACTACTTAGGCCAACATAAAATTTCTGTTTGTCCAACAGGATACCAGCACCGATATTAAAATTTATCTGGCTTTCAGTACCTGAAGTAGGAAGATTTGGCTCTGGATTCACCAAGATCAGTTCTCCATAGTCCAATGAACTTGAGAACATCCCTGCATAAACACCTAAACTAAGTACACCTCGATTAATTTTCTTGTGGTAAGCCCCTTGAAGATTGATCTCAAGATTACCCGTTGGACCAATCTGATCATTGACAATAGTCAGTCCATAACCAATATTCTTCCCATCAAGACTTCCTTGAGCCGTGATTAATTGAGTGGTAGGAGCTCCACCCGCTCCAGAGCTAGTGGTATAGTTAAGCCATTGAGATCGATGAAGAGCCGAGAAACGGAATCCACCATCCTTGCCAGCAAAGGCAGGATTATAATACATGCCATTATACATGTATTGAGTGAACTGTGCGTCCTGTTGGGACCATCCCTGTTGCATGAAAGCAAGGAAGGCCGCAAAAAAAATGACTGCTCTTAGGGAATAAAGAAGGACTCCCTTTCGATTCATTGTGGTTGTTTTAGTGGACTTATCGACTATGATATTGATTTAAACTGAAAAACAA
>CAZLUY010000524.1:0-3103 GCA_964562785.1 uncultured Limnohabitans sp.
CCTTAAAGGTCTGGAAGATCAGGTAACGAATGATTTCGTGGCTATGGATATCCGTAGGTCCTTACACTTTCTTGGAGAGATCACAGGCGAAATCACAACAGATGACTTGCTTGCCAATATTTTTAGCAAGTTCTGTATCGGAAAGTAATTACTTTTCGAATAGTACGCTAAACCCTTCTTTTACTTACTTTTAGGCTGTTTTTACTTCCTTTTCTTGTTGCTAAATTTCCTATTTTTTCCTATCTTTCGTTTCTAATTTGTTGCTGACCAATCAATATTTGTTGTTAGCAACAAATTTTTAAGATCGAGGCGAGATGATGTTACATAGAGATACATTCTGATACAAGGGGATACACTCTGATACAGAAACAAGCAGAAAAAGGAAACACCATGAGCAGCAACATTCGAGTTCCCAAAATCTGTCAGCATTGCGGTACTGAGTTTATCGCCAAGACTACTGTGACCAAATTTTGTGGTGATAACTGTGCCAAGCGTGCCTACAAGAAACGCAAGAGAGATCAGAAGGTGCAGGAGATTGCCCCTACTGCAGTACAGAAACAAGAATACAATCAGGAGCAAGTCAGAGACAAAGACTTTCTAAGTATTGCCGAAACCTGCAAACTACTTGGTGCAAGTAGAATGACCCTGTACCGTCAAATCAAGAACGGGAAAATACAAGCTGCAAAAATTGGGAGCCGAACCATTATCAAGAGAGAAGAAATCGAAAAACTGTTTCAGGGATGAAAGTAACACTAAGAAAACGCAATCAAGGTGGCAAGACCAGTCTATACCTCGACTACTACCACAAAGGGAAAAGGAAGACGGAATACCTCAAATTATACCTTTCTCCCAATGCAAAGACCAAAGAGGAAAAGGAAGTTAACAAAAAGACCCTTCAATTGGCTGAGACTATTAGAGCACAGCGACAAATCGAAATCCAAAACGGTGTATATGGATTCAGAGATAATGAGAAATTGAAAGGCAGCTTCCTTGCATACATTGAGCTACTGGCTAACCAGAGGCAGGATAGCCCTGGCAATTACGGCAATTGGACAAGTATGCTGAAACATCTAAAGGCTTTCTGTTCCTATGAGGTTTCCTTCTCAGATATTGACCGACAGTTTATTCAGGATTTCAAATACTACCTTGATAAGAAGGCTATTGCACATGGTGACCAGAAACTATCTCAAAATTCTAAGTACTCCTACTTTAACAAGCTGCGAGCAGCTTTAAAGCAAGCAGTGAAAGACGGCATTCTACCTACCAACCCAAGTGAAGGAGTTAACGCCTTTAAACAAGGTGAACCTGAAAGAGAATTTCTGACTTTGGAGGAACTTCAAGCAGCAGCCAATACGGAATGTGAAATACCTCAGATGAAAACGGCATTCATATTTTCATGCCTTACAGGTCTGAGGTGGTCAGACATTAATAAGCTACTCTGGTCAGAGGTGCAGCACTCAAATGATAACGGGTATTACATCCGATTCAGACAAAAGAAAACCAAGGGAGCAGAAACCCTCCCTATTTCAGAACAAGCCTTTGGCTTGCTCGGTGAAAGGCAAGCTCCAGAAGAGCGAGTATTCAAAGGATTGAAATACTCTGCATGGCATAACCTGAAATTGCAACAATGGATGATGAAAGCTGGTATCTCCAAAACCATCACTTTCCATTGTGCCCGTCATACCTATGCCACTTTGCAGCTTACGGCAGGAACTGATATTTACACAGTCTCAAAGCTCTTAGGCCATAAGGAATTGAAGACCACCCAAGTCTATGCGAAAATCATAGATGAAAAGAAACAGGAAGCAGCCAACAAAATCAAACTTGACCTATGAGCAATCAAACCAAATTACTTGACGACATCCTGTACCAAGAGCTTCGCCCTTGGTTAGGAAAAAACAGCCTTGATCAAAAGTATGCTTCCAAACTCAGTAGCGTAAAGGAAGCCTCCACAGATTTTCAATTCAAATATGAAATCAGCTTTCACAGGCCATTCGATCACAAAACAAAGTACTATTCCAAACTGATATTAAATAATGTCAAATCAGAATGTGTCAGGCTTGTGGAACTGATCAAGGAGGACAACAACGAAAACTTAATCAAGTATTGGCTTGAAGACACACTCAACAAGCGGATTAAAACCCGCTTAAAAGACCTTGGAAAACTCATTAAAGAAAAGGACTATGCACTGACGTACATAGATCCTAAAAAAACATCCTTTGAATTAGACCAAACTCACAAGGCAAACACATTCATCTTACAGCTTCTAAAGCTTGCATACATGCAGCTTTACTTAGAAATCCAAAATGCTTTCAGCACTTGGATAGATGATCAATTCATACTGGAGGACTTTTACAGCCAACTACTTTTAGAACCTATCCCGGACAACCATTTCTTGAAACCAGTTCAAGTAATTGAAGTTGAATCCAAACCAGTACCAGCAGCCAAAACGGAATCCACAGCAACGGTAAATTCATTTCATTCATTTACCTACAAACAGTTACCCACCAACCCAGATAAATTGACCGATCTATGGGATAGTCTAAAGCTGAATCATTTCATTAGCAAATCCACAACCCTACTCAACTTCAAAAAGGTATTCTCAGGAGGTGAAATCAAAACACCTATAGAATGGACAGGAAATATCAGCGAGCTATTCTATTTCATTAAGCTGATATACTCAGAGTATAAGTTGGTGGATGATCTAAAGCAAAAGCAATGGGAAGTGACTTGCCTATGCTTCGTTGATACTGATGGAAATTCCTTTGACAGGTCAAAGTTCAGGTCTTTAAAAAGACCGAACCTGACAGGAGATAAAATAGAAAAGGCAGTTTCGCACCTGATATAGTCCACTCTGCACTATACTCCTTTTATCTTTTTTCTGTTTTTGTTTAGTCCTCTTTTACCTTAAAAGTGGACTATCAATTTTTACAGCCCACTCTGCACTCTGCACTCTACACTGCACCATGCTTTAGAGCCTCATAACGCCCCTTTTAGCCTCCTACTTTAGCATCGTATTCGACAATCGGATATGACTTTTGGCCAAGAGTCCATTCATTAATTCTTAACAGAATAAATCATGGACGAAATATTAGAACGTCTT
>CAZLUY010000525.1:0-4924 GCA_964562785.1 uncultured Limnohabitans sp.
CTAAGTTGAAAAGTTTCAAGGGCATTTTCATCCAATGAATTCAGGTCAAAATCGATTTCAAGATTTTGATCTACCTGGCCTAGGAATGTGTTTAATTGGGCAGAAAGTAATTGTCCAAGACTTGAGCTAATATTATTCACACCACTGAACTGACCTTCCGGGGAAAGGGAACGAGTAAGAATAACAGAGAAAACTTGTCGGTTCATCTCCTGCTCATCATTTGCTATTCTGTTTTGGAATGCTGCTATTGCTGTTTGAAAATCTCCGCTACTTGGGAATTCAGAAAAGTCAAATCCGAACTCAATGTCTGGCGAAAGCAATTCACCTCGAAGATCCATTACAACCTTTACAGGGTAACGTCGGCTATTTTGGCTGCTTTGGTCATCGACTGTGTTGTTGGACAATATGGGTTGTAAGGAGACATTTTCAACATATTCTGCAGTTATGTCCATAATTCCTTCATATGGATCACCGTACCAAGTGATTTGACCGCCGGGTTGAATATTGAATTGCTTGTTCACCACATTGTACAGTGAGAAATTATACAATCCCTGAGAGATCTCGTAGTTACCATTTAACTCAAAATTACCTTGGGTATCTAGATTCAAAGTCAACACCCCGCTGCCTCTTCCTTGGATTCCCTCTTCAGTTCTTGGGTCAATTATTATTTCAGCAAGGGCATCAGGTGTGATGTCCATTACGAAATTCATCCTAATATTTTGAATGTCTAACCGGTCCTCTACCTCGAGGATTTCCTGTATTCTAACGGTATCCCGAATGTTGATAATGTTGATGAATTCTTCCTGAACCTGACTATTGTCGCTACTCAGTGGAATATAAATATGAGTCTTTGCCTCACTACGTGCTCTGGCATTAATATCAAGGTTGGAAGTACTTCCTTTCAGAGCTAAGGTTCCGGTGACATAGGCTTCGCCATAAAAGCTTTCATTATCATCTTCACCTGTGTTTAGCACTTGAAAATTGTTCAAATCCGAATCTATATCCAGGTAAAAATCCCTATAGTAATTGTGGGTTATCCCACCTCGAAATTCCGCATTATTCCCAAATTCATCTAATATTTCAAGCTCTTTAAAACTTATTTGATCCCTCTCGAATATGATTTCGCCGTCTAGCTGATAGTTGGTTTGGAGGTAGTTGATTTTAACCTTTCCACTTTCGATTCCAGCACTACCTTGTACAACAGGTTCTGGCAAAGTGCCAGAGATTTTTAGATTTCCTGTAGTAGTACCGCTGAGGTTGGTGACATATTTGGATAAGAATGGTTCAAGCGTTACTAAATTCGACCCCATCAGCTTCACCATAATATCAAGATCTTGATCAAGGATACCTATAGACCCTGAAAGATCAAAGGTCTCTTTATTTTCTCTGACATTTTGAAGACCAACATAAAGTCGGTCATCTTCAACCTGCGCAGTACCTACCACATCACCAATTGGGAATGCATTTATCTCAAGACCTTCAATCCCTAGGTTTCCTTGAAATTGACGTGAATTGTAACCATCTGTTAAGGTAATCAGCCCATCAGCAATCCCATCAAAATTTTGAAGGGTGAGGGTATTGAGAAGACTGACATTTACTTTTTCAATGGCAAGATTCAATTCGTCTTCAGGATTCTGACTGACTATGCCGTCAAGGGAGACAAACTGTTCCCCGTTGTTGATTTTTAAATTGTCTACTCTAATGGAATCCGGCGTAAAATTGATGTTGTTATTAGGATCGAATTCCCAGTTCTGATCGAGGACCTGAAGTTTTGAAGGTTCAAAAGTTAGAGAAGTGCCCTCGGATGAAAATCTTGCAGCGGCCCTTATCCTGGCAGAACTTTGAGTGGAATCCTGATCAAGGGAAAAATTTAAGTTCATTTGATCCTGGTCCCAAATTGCTTCAAGTCCCAGATTAGTAAAGTTCAATTCATCACTTACAGATTGTTCTTTGGAGTATACATAGAAGGATGCAAGGATATCTTCAGAGTTGATGATTTTGGATGTGTTGAAGTCAACATTGATGTCCTTTGCTCGATAATTTTTATAGACTAACTGATCAATACTGGTGAAAAAATTGAAAACTGTATTTTCTTCAGTTTGGTAAAAAGCACCTTCAAGAATAGTGTTTGGAGACAAAGCGAGTTCTGGCTCAAACAACTGGATAATTGGATTAATATCAAGGATCCTAATGTTGATATCCCCACTATATTCCTCCGAAAAATTATTTTCTAAGTCTGCAAGAGGTTGTTCTTCGTTAAGTAGAATGGCAAGGTATTGATCAAATAATACACCAAGATCTTTACCCATTTGTTCCAGGTTAAATTGACCTGAGGCGCCAGCTACCAAGTAATCAGAATTGATTGAAATGGTTCTTGTTCCCCCAGCAAAAAGGGATTGAAAGAAGAAATCACCTACGTCAAGATAGCGGCCTTCATATCCAGCCTTGATGTTCTGGAAACGTCCAATCCCTTGTATTTCATCTAATTCGGTTCCCTTGGTGTCTAATTCAATGTTGCCGCTGATAAAGGCCTCTTCCTCCGTCAGATTGATCATGTGAAGCATTGCAGAATCGACTTCGAGATTGATTCTGATAGAATCTATGGATTCGTCAAGATTGATTTTGCCAGTAGCCCGAAGCTTAATATTGGGATCTGCAATGGATAAGTTTCCGGAGAAAAGATTTAAACCGTAGGATGCGTCGGTTTCTATATTGGAGTAGTTATATCTATTAAGGCCGAATTGGGAAATATTGGCATCCATATCCACCAGTAGGTTCTCTGGAGTGTTTCCAGAGAGATTCACTTTACCATCCAGACTTACCTTTTGGAACAATTCTTCGTTTTCCGCAATCTTTCCAAGGTCCAATCCATCAATCTCAACATTTGAGACCACTACAGGGATATCCCCATCTTTTTCGTAACGCACCCTTCCGGAGACATTTCCTATAGAAGTGTTGAAGTCCCCATTTGTGTCGAATCGATCAAGATATCCGGCGAAATCCGCATCTAATCTGACCTGATTGAATTTGTTGATTTGTCTTGATAAGGAATCTGGAATATATGGAGCCAGATCACTTGCCAAGATTGTCGAGTTTTTTAAAGAAAGATTGATGAAGGTTTCCTTGATATCAGGTAAGCCTTCGAGTTGAAAGGCTCCGAAAACTTCAGTCTTTTGACCTAATCGAAGTAAAAGCTCGTCTGAATTGAGATCTGAAACAGGTCCAAACACTTCACCCGATAGAATTATCTTATCCTCAATATTGGGTAGGGAAGGGGCAAAGAATTTTAAATCCTGAAGGTCTAAAATGGACTCCTCCATTCTTACAGAAAGACTAACCTCATCTATAAAATTCGAAAAGGATTTGACCGAGTCATAATCGAATCTGATATAATCCTTCAGATAGCTTTTTGGAGTCTTAATCTCCAGATCTGCAAGCTCTAGCTGAGTTGGTGAAAACCTTAAAATTGTCTTGAACTCTTGAATAAGGAAACCAGAAGCCTTTTCTCTTCCAGTAAGTAAATCTATACCAATAGAAAACTCACGATCTTTGAAAACCAATGAGTGGGCATTAGCCGTAATCTCATCAAATCGCATCTGGTTATAGTTCAACCCTTCCAAAACGGCCTCACGATTGAAATTCAAAAGTGAAAACTTCATCTCTCGAAGCTCAATCTCACCTATTCCTATACCCACTGGATTCTCAGATTCGCCTGAGCCAAAGGTCTGCGCCAATTCCGTGGTCCATCTACTTATGTTGGCGATGGAATCATCTTCATGGGTAATCAATTGAAATATTCCATCTTCAACTCGTACCTGATCGAGAATGATATCCCCGGGAGGAAGCACCGATATGATATCGAAGTCAACTGATAGAGCTTTGGCACGAATCATCAAACTGTCGCGATGGTCATGTACCTCTATGTTTTCTATTTTCAGAAGATCCCACCAGCTCAGTTGGATATGGCCAATATCTACTTTGAACTCACTATTTTTATTTAATGTCGAGGTGACCCGATCAATAATATAATTCTGGACTGAAGTGATTTGGAGAGCAAGCCCAAGGAGGATAAAAAACAGGAAAAAGAAGAAGACCAAGCGGAGTATTACTCGAAGGGCTTTATACAAAAAATCCGTAACTTTCGAGTTCTTTTCCAATGGGTACCAAAGATATTTCTATTCTAGCGATTGAGTCTTCTTGTGACGAGACTTCTGCCTCCATAATAGTTAACGGTAAAGTACTCAATAATATCGTGGCGACGCAAAAGGTTCACGAAAAATATGGAGGAGTGGTTCCCGAACTTGCTTCTCGAGCCCATCAGGAAAATGTCGTTCCAGTGGTTATGGAGGCTATTTCTACCTCTGGAATTTCCAAAGAAGATCTATCAGCAGTAGCTTTTACAAGAGGCCCTGGCCTCATGGGATCTCTTCTCGTGGGAGTGAGTTTCGCTAAATCTTTTGCCTTCGGCTTGGGCCTTCCAATAATTGAAGTGAATCATATGCAGGCGCATATCTTAGCACACTTCATTGATGAACCCAGACCAGAATTCCCCTTCCTTTGTTTGACCGTAAGCGGAGGACATACCCAACTAGTCTTGGTTAAAAATTTTCTAGAAATGGAGGTCATAGGGCAGACTCGAGATGATGCTGTGGGAGAGGCTTTTGATAAGACTGCTAAACTACTTGGCTTACCTTATCCGGGCGGACCAATGATTGACAAGCTGGCTAAGAAGGGAAACTCTAGGGCTTTCGAATTCCCAGTGACCAGGATGCCAAATTTGGATTATTCATTCAGTGGAATCAAAACAGCTGTGATGTACTTTTTACGTGATCAGCTGGAAACTAATCCTAATTTCATTCAAGAAAACCTTGAAGATCTATGTGCAAGCATTCAGTATACGCTCATAAAAATGCTCACCATTAAA
>CAZLUY010000526.1:0-5851 GCA_964562785.1 uncultured Limnohabitans sp.
CCTCATAGGTTTGGTTAAAGGTCTGCTCATTCTTTTGGATACTTGAAAATCCATCCCTAACTCGATAAACAGGCAACATTCTGATGAAGTGAAGAAGTTTTGCGACGAATGATTTTTTAAAAACCGAAGCTCGTGTCAAAAAATAGGGGTGTAGTCTGGTTTGAGTGGCTAGGAGGAGAGGGTCAATCAGCGCGTTCTGATGATTGGCCACAAGAATCACTGGGACACCTTTAGGGATATTCTCTGTTCCTTCTGAATAGATCTTTCTGAAGTAAAGCCTCAAGGCCACCTTTACCAAAGACCGAAGAAAAGCATTGATTAGGTTCTTCATGAAAATCGCTTCCAGATTGATGCAATGGTCATCCCTGAGATCAAATGCCAAATACCCCACCAAGCTGTGATGAGAGCCATTCCACCCAGGCCATCAAAATAAGTGAAGATCAGAACAAGACCCAAACCTGAGTTTTGAATTCCGGTCTCAATGGTAAGGGATTTAATGTCAGTCAGGGGGAGCCTACCAAGCTTTGCTGTAAAAAAACCAGCTGATAAGGCAACGAAATTATGGAGTAAAACCCACAAAAAGATCAAAGAGATGTATTGGAGAAAAAGATCAATATTCCCCAGGAAAGCTATAAAGACAAAGGCCGCGAAAATAAGGATACTTAATGGTTTAAGGGTTTTAGATGCTCGGTTGGCGAAAGAAGGATATTTTCTTGCTGTAAAGATTCCAAGCAGTAATGGAATACCTAAAATCAAAGCAACTGTTACAAATACACTCCAAAAATCGATTTCTATTTCACGTAGTAGCTCTGATGTTGGTCCATACAAACTGGCCCAAATTGCAAAATTCAAAGGTGTTGCAACAACTGAAATTGAACTGGAAAATGCAGTTAAACTAACAGAAAGGGCTGTGTTACCTTTTGCTAGACTACTTAGGAAATTTGAGACATTTCCTCCAGGGCAGGATGCAACCAGAAACATTCCCAAGGCAACCGATGGGGGTGGAGAAATCAATAACACTAGACCAAGCGTAAGGAGAGGTAAAAGGAAGAATTGGGAGAGAATTCCAAGAAAAAAGCCTTTAGGATTCTTAACCAAATACTGGAAATCCTCCACCTTCAGACCCAATGCCACCCCGTACATAATAAGGGCTAAAGCAAGATTCAAAAGCAAAAGGTCGTCCTGCGAGAAGTTTAATTTAATTCCGTCTAAGTCGATGAGTCCTGATTTTTGGGGTGATTGATCTTCGAAAATACGAAATAAGGATGATCAATTAATCGACGTCTTGTCTTTCAAGCTCAATCCAAAAAGGGAACACTCTTTCGCCATCTATTTGGTAGAATGGAATCAAGTCCCCTTTAAAAACCGGGATGTATACATTCTCAATTTCAATTAGATCGGTTTGGGTCTCATTCACAAATTGTTGTGTATAGGGGCCTAATTCCAAGATGAATTTTCCCTTAGCCTGGATTTCTTTGATAAACTTGACCCGAAGGTTGTAGTTGCCCTCTTCGGCTTGTACGTACCACTTTCCGAAAATATCTTCCTGGGCCCAAATTCCCCTGTCACCGCCAGCATCATTTCTATTTAGGAATACAGGATTTTCATGGCTTGTGCCAATGTGGATTGGTGGTTGTTCCTGAAGGTTTATTGATGAAATAAGTTCTTGATACTTCTGATCCATTTCTTCCTTCAGTCCTTTTACTAATACTTCGTTTTCTTCATTGAGCTTAATTTGCTCAGCATCATCCTTCCTGTAATTAAATAGCTGGAATTGGTCCAAATCAGCATCAGAACCTGTATGTGCTACCAGCCTATAATCACCTTTTTGAATTGCTATGTTTTGATAGAGAGTAGGATACTTTCTTTCCCAATAGAAAAAGAGTGATCGTGGCTCTAGACTTTTTCCATCTTCTATCAATTGAACTAAGCTCTGACCATCGATATCTCTGTCTTGAGGAATGTTAGAACCTGTTAAGTTAGCTAGAGTTGGAAATATGTCCATATGAACTGAAGTTTTAGAAATTTCTCTACTTCCTTCGAACCTATTGGGATAGCTCATTAGCATGGGAACCCTAACTCCGCCTCTAAAAACTGACCCTTTTCTTCCTCTCATTCCACCCACATATCGTCTTTGCTGCGGACCATTGTCCGTCATAAAAATGACTACTGTATTGTCTCTTTTACCGCTTTCTTCCAAAGCAGAGAATAGAGCATTAAGATTGTCGTCAATATTGCTGACCATGGCATAGACCTTCTTAGCATCTTCGATGTTCTTTTCATTCATCTCCTCACCGTGAGGGTTGTTGGCATCAAAAACCTCTTGCGGCTTTGTGTCTTTGTATCTCTCATAATACTCCTCAGGAACTTGTAGAGGGGTGTGTGGAGCATTGAAAGAGAGGTATAGGAAAAATGGGTTCTCTGAATTTTCGTTCATGAAACCGATGGCCTCATTTGTGAAGATATCTGAACAATAACCTTCGTAACTCTCTCGAATACCATTATGCCAAAGCACTGGATCGAAATAGCTTCTGTCACCCTGGAAATAGGTGGTGAAGTCACCCACCTGACCCATCCCTCCAGATAAGTGAATAACCGACTCATCAAATCCTTGGTCCATGGGACGGCTTGGGTAGCTATCTCCCAAATGCCATTTGCCGAATATTCCGGTTCTGTAGCCATTCCCTTTAAGCATTTCGGCGATGGTGATTTCTTCAGTCGCCATTATGGCTCCACCATTATAGGTGTCACGAATCCCTGTTCTTAAGGAATACCTTCCAGTCATCAAACTAGCCCGTGTGGGTGCACAGACTGGCGAGACATAGAAATCGGTGAAATGGATACTCTTTTCGGCAAGGGAATCCAGTGTTGGTGTATGTACTACAGGATTTCCCGTAAAACCAAAATCTCCATATCCCTGGTCATCGGTGATAATAAGGATGATGTTTGGAGGTTGCTCTTGGGAAAAAAGCAATACAGGTGAAAGTAGAAAGAGAAGGGCGAAAAGTAGGGGCTGGTGTTTCATATGGACAAGGTTGTATGAAAAATAAGGGATTGACTAGAATTGGGCAACCTGTGCTTTATGTATAAAGAAAGCCCAACCTTTCGATTGAGCTTCTTATGAGGTTTTGACCCTTATATTTTTTCTAATGACAATGCATTGACACAATACCTCAAACCGCTTGGTGCTGGTCCATCTGGAAAGATATGTCCAAGATGCGCATCACAGACATTGCATAAGGCCTCGACTCTGATCATCCCAAAACTTTTGTCTTTGTGATAAGCTACAAGATTCTCTTCTAATGGTTGTGTGAAAGATGGCCAACCCGTACCACTCTCAAATTTCTCAGTGGCATCAAAAAGGGGAGTCTTGCAACATTTACAAGCATACTTGCCTGGCTCAAAAAGACTACACATATCCGAACTGTGAGCCCGTTCGGTACCTTTTAATCTTGTGATTTGAAATTCTTCTGCTGAGAGGATTTCTTTCCACTCTGCCAGTGATTTTTCCACCCGATAAGGAGGAGTGGGGTTACCATGGTTTGTAAACTTTATAATATCGTTCCAGCTTAGCATTGGTTTGTACTTTTTCTTGTGGTTTGGGGTTTGAACAATAAAAAACTGAAACTGGTTTGCACGCCTCGGACGATGTTCTAGTTCTGAGTCACTTTTCCGATCCCATTAACATCCTCCTTAAGAATAGTGGGGTTGCCTGAATAGGTAACTGAGCCTATTCCATTTACTTCAATCGATAGCTCATCCTCAACCATAATGTCGATTTTCCCTATTCCAGAGGAGTTAAGATCCATTCGCTGAACTACTAAATCACCAGCGTCAATTTGACCTACTCCATCGTTTCGAAGCTCCATTTCCTCTGCAGAGCCAGAGAAACTAATATTGCCCATCATGTCAAACCTAGCCTTAATAGACTCAGCATTCATTCCTAAATTTATGTTTCCGATGCCGCTGCCGCGGATGGTAATGTCTTCAATTTGAAAATCATCCTGCATCACAAAGTTACCAACTCCATCAAATCTCAATTCTTCCAAATCACTAAGGGTAATGGTTATTTTAGGCGTTGGTGATTTGAAAAACCAACCGGATTCTCCTTCATATCCGATCTCAAGCTTGTTTCCATCGATCCAGTAATCAAGCTCCTCAAGTGCACCTTCTTCACCTTCAATTGTCATCTTTGGGTTATCCCCTTGATTCAACCTGATGTCAATAATTCCGGAAATTGCTAACTCTGTAACTCCATCTAATTCCTGAGTTTCAGTTACAATTTCTCCAGATCCTCGTGAATTGAATACACAGGAGCTCAAAAGCCCTATCGCTGCGATAAATAATAATGATGATTTTTTCATAATGCTTTGGTTTAGTTATCGATAAGATAATAAAAAGATGGAAAATGAATTTGAACCAAATTTAAATTCCTTTTCGATCTGTTCGATTAAATAAAAAAGCCACCTGCTAGGTGGCTTTTGATTAGATTATCTCTGCGAAGTATTTAATGGTTTTTTGAAGACCTTCTCTTAATTGGACTTTAGGTTCCCAATCCAATTCCTCTTTTGCGAGATCGATCACTGGTTTCCTTTGTAATGGATCGTCTTCAGGTAGAGGTAAGTGGATCAATTTACTTTTACTTCCCACCAATTCAATAATCAGGTTGGCCAATTCTAGCATCGTGAATTCGCCTGGATTACCGATATTAACTGGTCCGGTGAAGCCATCTCTACTATTCATCAGACGATACATACCATCAATATTATCATCCACATAGCAGAAAGACCTCGTCTGCTGACCATTTCCATATATCGTAATGTCTTCGTTTTTCAGAGCCTGAACAATAAAGTTACTTACAACTCTTCCATCGTTAGGGTGCATCCTAGGACCATAGGTGTTGAATATCCGCATCACTTTGATATCAACTCCATGCTGTCTGTGATAATCAAAGAATAGGGTTTCAGCACATCTTTTCCCTTCATCATAACATGCTCTTGGCCCAAGAGTATTCACATTTCCTCTATAAGACTCTGGCTGAGGATGGACTTCAGGATCACCATAAATCTCCGAAGTACTCGCTTGAAGAACCTTTATTTTAAGACGTTTCGCCAGACCTAGCATATTCATGGCGCCTATCACAGATGTCTTCGTTGTCTGTACAGGATCAAACTGATAATGAACAGGAGAGGCTGGGCAGGCAAGGTTATATATTTCATCTACCTCCACGAAAAGAGGGTGCGTAATGTCATGACGTAGGAGTTCAAAGTTTTTGTTGTCAAGAAGATGATGGATATTTCTCCGGTTTCCTGTGAAAAAATTGTCTACACACAAAACCTCATTTCCTTCTTTTAGAAGACGGTCACATAGGTGGCTACCTAAAAAACCTCCACCACCACTTACTAATACTCTTTTCATTTATAGGGTTTGATTAAAAACGTGGGTAAAAATAGAGAAATGATTCACATAAAAGAATGTGTGTTTCGATAATTGAAGAATAATCAAATATGACTGAACCGTAGTAGAGGATAATTGATGTCCATTGAATGATTTACATTAAAACATAGATCCCTGGATTTTTATGGTAGGATATTGTTTTGATGCTAATCGTGTAATTATGCTATCAATCTTCACCAATTCATATTCCATGAAATACTCAGCCGTTTTAATCTTTCCTTGATAAAAATCTTTTTCTGAAGAATCAGCTAGAGCTTTCGAAGCGGTCTTGGCTTGTCTGACCCACATCCAACCAATGCATAAGTGGCCGCTGGCTTCTAGAAATAGGGTGGCATCTGCAAGAAAGACTTCCGTGCCTTCAGCCATTTTACTTACCTGATTGACTAAAGCGTCG
>CAZLUY010000527.1:0-4264 GCA_964562785.1 uncultured Limnohabitans sp.
GGCTCCAGGAGGTTGGGTAGCTAAGTTTGACCCAGAGGGAAAGGAGTTTGAATTGATATCTGTTGGTTATAGAAATCCCTTTGATATTGCATTCAATGAAGCGGGGGACCTGTTTACATATGATTCCGATATGGAGTGGGACTTTGGAATGCCCTGGTATAGACCTACCAGAATCTGTCATGTAACAAGTGGCTCTGAATATGGATGGCGAACGGGTAACTCCAAATGGTCACCACTGTATCCTGATAATCTCCCAGCTACCTTGAATATTGGACAAGGCTCACCAACTAATGTAATGTTCGGGACAGGAGCAAATTTCCCCGAGAAGTACCAAAAAGCTTTATACGCATTTGACTGGAGCTTTGGGATCATTTATGCGGTGGATTTGCAACCTAATGGGGCAACCTATGATGCAAAGGCCGAGGAGTTCATTTCCGGAACAGCCCTTCCACTGACTGATGGAATTATTGGGCCGGATGGGGCTATGTACTTTATGACCGGAGGAAGAAGACTAGAGTCTGATTTGTATAGGGTTTATTATGATGGTGCAGTTGCCGCTGTTCAGAATACCTTAAGAGCTGAGGATCTCCCCCGAGAGAACAAGCTTCGTCGACAATTGGAGGAATTCCATACTTCTTCTCCTTCTGCAGAGGGACTTGTACTTGCCTGGGCGAATCTTGATCATGAGGATCGATTCGTACAATTTGCTGCAAGGGTAGCTGTGGAACATCGGCCATTGGATTCCTGGAAAAAGAAAGCTTTGGACGAAGAAAACCCACGCAAGAAGATCCAGGCCATGATTGCTTTGGCAAGACAGGATGATAGAAAAGGAGGCAATCAAGCCATGCTAAAATCCTTGAGGCAGATCGATTTTGCTAGCCTTGAAACGGAGGATAAGCAGAATTTCTTAAGGGCTGTTGAGCTGGTGATGGCCAGACATGGCAAGCCAAGTCTGTTGGCAAGGAAGAATATGGTGGACTATCTAGATGCACAATTCCCAGCGAATGATAATAACCTGGATAGAGAATTGGCGAAGCTATTGGTTCATTTGGGAGCTAAAGATGCGGTGGACAAAACACTTGCCTTACTTGCGAATGCCAAGGATGATCCTGAGTATCAGAAGACCTTTACTTCTTCCACAGATCTGATCATGAGGAACCCTCAGTATGGTCTGGATATAGCAAATATGCTTGCTAATGTTCCGCCTGCTCAGCAAACCTATTTGGCTACTGTTTTGGGTGGCGCAAAAGCCGGATGGTCAGATGAGGCATATACAGATTATTTCACATGGATTCAGGATGCCTTTAAATACAAAGGTGGTCGCAGTTATGTAGGCTTTATTGACAGGACCAGGAAAATGGCTTTGGCTGAAGTTCCTAAATCTGACTATGATAAATATAACGAGCTTTCGGGAGCAGCATTACTCACCAAAAACGGAAATGATCTAAGAGCAAGTGATTTGCAGCCTGAAGGTCCAGGTAGAAGATGGACAGTAGAGGAAGCTTTGCCGATGGTCGCAGAATTGTCAGGAAGAGATTATGTGAGAGGAAAGGCCATGTATGCTGCTACGCTTTGCCAGTCTTGTCATACCATGCAGGGAGAGGGAGGAATTATTGGTCCAGATCTGACTCAACTCGGTACCCGATTTACTCCAAAGGATATTTTGACAGCGACTATAGAGCCGAGCGAAACCATTTCAGAGCAGTATATGGCTACTATCTTGGAGCTAAATGATGGCTCTTCTGTAGTTGGCAGATTAACGGATGAAAACGATGAAAACTACTACGTTTCCCAGAACCCATTTGCCCCTGATGACATTCGAACGGTAGCCAAAGCAGATGTTGCAAGCAAGAAGAACTCTGAAGTCTCCATCATGCTCCCAGGTATGATCAACCCTTTAAATGAAGAAGAACTGAAGGATTTAATAGCCTATTTGATTTCTGGTGGAAATAAAGATCATGAGGTGTTTCAGGGCGAAACCATAAGCATGAAGGAATGAGAGGCTTCGTTAAAAAATGGCTTATTCTGGAATTAGGTGGGGTAGTCGCACTCACATTAATTCTTGGCTCCAAGGGTATATTTAATTCAGACGAGGTGGTCGATACTCTTGGACTAACTTCAGAACAACCAATGGCTAATGATTTCAAAGCCATTTTCAATGGGAAGAATCTGGATGGTTGGGAAGGAGATCCCAACTTTTGGTCTGTACGGGACGGAGTGATTGTTGGTGAAATTAAAGATGGGGAATCCCTGGAGGCCAACACATTTCTAATTTACAAAGATGAGGTTGAGGACTTTGAGCTGAAGGTGGAATTCCGGATATCTGAGGAGGGAAATTCAGGCATCCAATACCGAAGCGATAAGGTGGCGGGGGTACCCTTTGGACTTAGAGGTTATCAGGCCGATATGGACGGCAAGAATGCCTATACTGGTCAGAATTACGAGGAAAGAAAGCGAACTACGCTAGCATATCGAGGTCAAAAAACAAGAATAACTTCTCAACCGGAAGGGACTGACTTATCTGATTTTGTTGAAAGAAATGCCTGGAAGGGTTTAAACCTTGAATCCGAGCTGGGAGATCGAGCTGAGTTAGGTGCTAAGATCAAAAAGCAGGACTGGAATGAAATGCATCTAATTATCCAGGGAAATGTGCTCAAGCATTACGTTAATGGCATTTTTATGAGTGAAGTTCATGATATGGATGAAAAGAACCGAAGTCTCAGAGGACTGCTAGGCTTTCAGGTTCATCGAGGACCACCAATGAAAGTGGAGTATAGGAGGGTGATGTTGAAGAGGTTGTAGGGTTCAACCGCTGTGGCTATGAGCTGTACTGTTGAGTTTCGTATTCAATATAAAGAAAGACAGTGAACCAGATTAGCCTGCCTGGACCAGAAAACGCTCATATATTCGCAACTGGTTTTCCTTTCAAGACATCTATTACAGTATAGAAATTAACCTAGTTCTTCTGGAGAAATCACATAGACCACAGCTACAGCTAAAAAAGTACTTAGTACAAAGGCGAGGAAACCAGTAACAGTGGCTTTATGAACCTTCCTTTTTGATGTAATATCATAGCCCAGCATCAAAGCAATCATTAATACAAGTTGCATTGGAAGGGCGTTCACCTCATGAATATTTAAAATATTGCAGAGCCTGCCAAAGGCCTGCCCGGTCATGCTTAAGGTGACAAGCAACATCAACCTCTTATGCCAATCCGCTTTACCTTTTATAATCATTCGAACGGCAAGGATGTAAATTGCTATAATGAAGACAAAAAGTTGGCCATTGAAAATAACCATGCCTATTTGATGGAATTCATTGTAAAGGTTAATCATCACCGGGATCGCACTTATCAACATCCCGGCTAGAATGATTGAACCAGCCTTTCCTATTTCTTTATGCTTGGATATTCTGCCCAGCAAAACCAATCGGGTCTGCACAACAAAAAAGATAAACCAGGATAGCATAAAAAGCCCATGAATTGTCACGGGTATTGTATATCGTTCCAGCCGCTCGGGGTGAACGATCACCTTAAGGCTAAAACAGGCGACAACAAACAGCAACAAAAAAATGCTGATATAATATAAATATCTACTCTTTCTCATTTTTGAAGAATTTGATCATTTGTTAGAAGTAAGTCGCGCATACCTAATTTAGGCCTTTATACATCCTTCCAAAAAAAAATAGGACTTTCGATCTCCTATTAACAATTGAAAGTCCCTTTAAATCAGTGCCGTAGGCGATACTTAAACAGTATTTAAGTTGGCGTAATTTTTTAAATTATACAAGCAGGTTTCTCCTCTGCCATATTCCAGGTAGCCTATGAAGGAAAAGTATCAAGAGCTCTGGTTGGTAAAAATTATTGATTCAATAGAACCTAACCAAGGTACCATTTCAAAAAGAGTCAGCGGCTACTGGACTGAATCAGCGAGACCGCCTTTTCCATTTCCACATCGATACGATCGATAAATGCTTGAAGGGAAGGAGAGGTGGTATATTCAGGGATGACACCACGGCCAATAGGGTATTCCTTTTTTAGAGAAGTGAAATACATCCACATGGGGACATTTACTACGATTTCTGAATTGGGAAGGACGAGGTATTTGGAATGTCCACTGGTATTGCCATATGCACCACCTCCAGACTCCTGACCTATAAAAATTGCCCATCCATTATCGTTTAGGATAGAGGCTACATCAGCCGTGGTCGAAAAGCTGATTCCATTGATGAGAACATAGACCTGCCCTTCGAACTTATTTTTAGC
>CAZLUY010000528.1:0-1984 GCA_964562785.1 uncultured Limnohabitans sp.
CGGCCCCCTCCATAAAATGAGCCAAGAGGCCTGGAAGCAAACCATGGATTTAAACCTCACATCCTTAATGCTTTCGAACCAAGCTGCCCTTGACAAGCTAATTGAATTAAACCATGGTGGATCAATTCTAAACCTAGGATCAATTCTCTCCTTCTCTCCATCCCCTAAATACTTTGTAACCCATGCCTATGCTGCTGCCAAGGCTGCAGTGGAAGGAATGTCGGTCAGTGCTGCTGCTTACTATGCACCAATGAACATACGTATCAATGTTCTCGCTCCAGCCTTGGTAGAAAGTCCCATGTCAAAGAGAGCGATGACAAATGAAGAAATAATGAGTTTTTCAAAGTCAAAAATGCCATTAGACCGGGGGAGAGTGGGTCGACCAGAAGATTTATGTGAAGCTGCGATCTTCTTCCTTTCTGATGCTTCGAAATTCACCACTGGCCAAATTCTACATATTGATGGGGGCTGGCATCTCAGCGAAGGACAAAATCCATGAGAAAGGCCATAGGAATAGATATCGGAGGCACCAATATAAAAGGAGTCCTCATCAATGAAGAAGGGGATGTCCTTGAACAAGCCCGGGCGAAAACAAATGCTGAAAAAGAGGCGCATTGGCAAGAAAACATCAAATCTGTTTATCTCAAGCTACTCCCCAAGGACAAGGAGGATTGTCTTTTAGGAATTTCTGCTCCGGGCTTAGCCAACGAGTCAAACAGCATGATAAGCTTTCTACCGAATAGACTTCCGGGTCTGGAAAATTTCAATTGGTCAGAATTCCTAAATACAAAGACTTCAGTTCTCAATGATGCTCATGCCGCCCTTATGGCTGAAGCAAATTTTGGTGCGATGAAAGGATTCAATAATGCCATTTTAATCACCTTGGGAACCGGTGTGGGTGGGGCTATCATGCTGAATGGTGAATTGTATCAGGGTCTGGGACAAATGGCTGGCCACATGGGGCATTCGGTACTACAGTCCAATCAATCACAGCAAAGTATTCTTGGAATGCCCGGCAGTCTCGAATATGCCTTGGGGAATTATAGCATGGAGGAAAGGAGCCATGGCAAATACAAGCATACCTATGCACTTCTTCAAGCCAAGGAGAAGGGAGATCATTTTGCTCAATGGCTTTGGCTGGACATGCTCAGGAATTTGTCTCTTGCCACTTGTACCTGGATAAATACCTTCAGCCCTGAAGCCATTGTCTTTGCAGGTGGACTTACTAAAGCTGGAGATGATCTTTTCAGCCCTCTGAAGGAATTTGTTGATACATATGAGTTTCGTCCAAATGGAAAAGAAACCAAGATTCTCAAGGCTAAATTCAGCGATTATTCTGGTGCCATCGGAGCGGCTGCTTTCGCATTAAATAAACAACTATGAGTTATACTCAGGATTATCTAGATAAATGCCATGGTATTCTGGAAGGAATCCGAAAACAGGAGTCAAGCATTCAACAGGCTGCAAAATGGTTCGCATACACCATACTAGAAGGCCGAATGGTTCATCTTTTTGGAAGCGGTCATAGCAGAATAATGGTCGAAGAAATGTGGCCAAGATATGGCTCCTTTCCAGGCTTCAACCCTATTGTCGAACTTTCACTCACCTTTCATAATCTGGTAGTTGGAGCCAATGGTCAAAGACAGGCAATGTTTCTGGAAAATGTACCGGGTTTAGCCGAGCAAATTCTGAGAAATTTTGATCTATCCAAATTAGACTCAGCTCTAATCATTTCCTCTTCAGGTTGCAATGTGGTACCAATAGAAATGGCCGAGCACTTCCAGAAAAAGGGAATCAAAACAGTTGGAATGATCTCTCAGGCTCATTCCGAGGCTTCTACCTCAAAAAGAAGCGATGGTAAAAAATTATCGGACTTCTGCGATTTGGTTCTTGATTCCGGTGCCCCGGTTGGAGATGCAATGGTTAAAATTGAGGGCTTAGAAACTCCGGTTAGTCCGGGCTCAACAATAGGGTCTACATTATT
>CAZLUY010000529.1:0-6296 GCA_964562785.1 uncultured Limnohabitans sp.
TTCAGCTATTCTGAATTGTCTAAGTATCGTCAAAAATTCCCAGCCTGGATGGATTCTGATCCTTTTGCTTTGCGGTAGATTTTAAGGATTAAGGGCGGCTTGTTCCTGTTATTTTTTCCTTAATTTAGGCGCAAATTTGTCCAGTCAGCCAAGTTGAAAGGCACACGGATAAATAACCTTTTAAATTTCTCAACCTAGTAATAATGAGTACCGAAACTCCTAAAATTTTATATACGCTAACAGACGAGGCTCCAGCTTTAGCAACTTATTCGTTTTTACCGATTGTCCAGGCCTTTACTAAGTCCGCAGGCGTTCAGGTTGAAACAAGAGACATCTCTCTTTCGGGTAGAATACTGGCGAACTTCTCGGATTTTTTGAATGAGGATCAGAAAATAGAAGATGCCCTTGCCGAGCTCGGCAACTTGGCAAAAACACCTCAAGCTAACATTGTTAAGCTACCGAATATCTCTGCCTCAATTCCACAACTAAAGGCAGCGATTAAAGAGCTTCAGGAGCAAGGGTATGCTCTCCCTGACTATCCGGATGAGCCTTCAAATGATGAGCAAAAGGCCATTCAGGGACGTTATGATAAGATTAAGGGTTCTGCCGTCAATCCTGTGTTGAGAGAAGGGAATTCGGATCGAAGAGCCCCTAAGGCAGTTAAAGCCTATGCTCAAAAACACCCTCACAGCATGGGTGCATGGACTTCAAATTCAAAATCACATGTGGCAAGCATGAGTGATGGTGATTTCTACTCGAGTGAGAAGTCTATGACTATGCCCAAAGTGGATGATTTGAAAATTGTCCTTAAAGGATCTGCAGGTAATGAAAAGGTGTTAAAATCTTCATTGCCAGTTCAGGAAGGAGAGGTAATTGATTTCTCTCGAATGAGTATTTCAGCATTGAATGAATTTCTGGCTAAAGAGAAAGCTGATGCTCAGGCAAGCGGAGTACTTTTCTCCCTCCATATGAAGGCCACCATGATGAAGGTGTCTGACCCGATTATTTTCGGGCATGCCGTTAAGGTTTTCTTTGCTCCAGTTTTCGAAAAGTTTGGAGATAAGCTTGAAGCTTTAGGTGTAGACGTCAACAATGGCTTTGGCGACTTGCTAAAGAAAATTGAGGAGCTTCCTGCTTCTGAAAAAGAAGAAATAGAGGCCGCTATATCGTCCTGTTATGCTGAAGGCCCGGATCTTGCGATGGTGAATTCTGATTTAGGTATCACCAATCTTCATGTACCAAGTGATGTGATCATTGATGCTTCTATGCCAGCAATGATTAGAACTTCCGGGCAAATGTGGAATAAAGAGGGAAATGCTCAGGATGCTAAGGCTATTATCCCCGATAGATCATATTCAGGGGTTTATCAGGCAACAATTGACTTTTGTAAGGAAAATGGAGCATTGGATCCATCGACTATGGGAAGCGTTCCTAATGTAGGATTGATGGCTCAGAAAGCAGAAGAGTATGGTTCTCACGATAAAACCTTCGAGGCTCCATTTGAAGGGACAATTGAGGTGAGAGATTCGGCAGGACAAGTCTTGATTTCTCATGATGTTGAAGAGGGGGATATTTGGAGAATGTGTCAAACCAAGGACGCACCGATTAAGGATTGGGTGAAATTGGCGGTTACAAGAGCTAGGCTTTCTGAAACTCCTGCCGTTTTCTGGCTGGATGAAAACAGAGCTCACGATAGAGAGCTTATCGCAAAAGTGAATCAATACTTACCTGATCATGATACGAATGGGCTTGAGCTTCATATTATGGCGCCTGTGGACGCAACGAAATTCTCCTTAGAAAGAATTGCAAAGGGTGAGGATACTATATCTGTAACAGGAAATGTCCTTAGGGATTACCTTACTGATTTATTCCCTATCCTGGAAGTAGGTACTAGTGCCAAGATGCTTTCAATCGTGCCTTTGATGAATGGTGGAGGTTTGTTTGAAACTGGAGCTGGTGGATCTGCGCCTAAGCATGTTCAGCAATTTGTTTCAGAGGGCCACTTGCGATGGGATTCGCTTGGAGAGTTCCTTGCATTGGCAGTTTCTTTGGAGCACTTGGGTAGAATGTATTCCAACGAAGAAGCTATTCTTCTTGCTAAGACATTAGATGCTGCAACTGGCAAATGGTTGGACAACAATAAGGCACCAGCAAGAAAAGTTGGAAAGCTGGATAATAGAGGGAGTCACTTTTATTTGGCTCTGTATTGGGCTGAGGAATTGGCAGCACAGAGTGAAAACACTGAATTGAAAGATAAATTCGGTCCTGTTTTCCAGGCTTTAAGTTCACAAGAATCTGAAATTGTTTCAGAGCTTAATGGCGCTCAAGGAGTATCTCAAGACATTGGTGGATATTTTAAGCCAGACCCTAATAAGGCTAGTCAGGCCATGAGGCCGAGTGAAACACTCAATAAGGTTATAGAAACCTTAGCTTAAATAAAAGGCCCGGCTTAGCCGGACCTTTTATTTTTCATAGAATTGCACATTCTGATTTCTCAGAAACTCTTTGATGACTGATGCATGAATGCATTCACCCAAATGTATAAATGCGTAGTCATTGACCTTTTTCTCCCTTCCATGGGCGATGACTTTCTTATCCTCAATATCAAAGCCGAGGTGAAGGTGTTTGGTACGGCTCTGCATTCCTAGAATTCTTCCTTCAGCATCGAAAAGTGGGCCTCCACTTTGACCTCTCAACCCCGGGGTACTCATTTCTATGGCGTAAACCTTCCTATTCTGATCTCCAACAAAGCGAGTGATCATTCCTTCTATGGGAAACCTTGGAGACTTAGCTACACCTGAATTCACCCAGCGAAGAACATCCCGCTCCTTGTCAAGTGCATAATTTGAAAATTCAGGGAAAGGGTAGCCCAATCTACAAGCCATTATTCCGGGTTGGATATCGTCGGTATCTTTAGTGAATTGGGCATAGCCATTATGAAGTTTTCGGTTAAACCCTTCAAATTTTAAAAGAGCAAGATCGTATTGAGGGTGAAGGGTAAACTTGATGTTCTTCATCCGATCCACGCAGTCCACAAATGTGATTCGCATTTCAGCTACTTTTTCTGTAGAAAGGCCGATTTGATCAGCATAGGTTTTTCGGCGTTCCAATGGGAAGGATATACTCTCTCTTAAAAACTGATCATACTTCTGATTGATCTTCTCAGCTTGCATGATCCATTGAGCTACATGTTTGCAGGTAATTGCATATCCTTCGTCATTAACAAAGAATAGGGTGGCTGCACCTTTATTTATTTTTTCTTGTCCGAAATTCCTGGAAATGGAGTGGATTGCTCGGACATATCCTGACACTTTGTTTATCGCGTTTACAAACATCTTTTTTTGCTTGAATTAAGGGAAGATAGAAAATGAAATTCGGTAAAAAGTAAACAAGGCAAAAAAGCTTCACATGGGCTTCATGAGCTCTGTTTTGGCTAGACAGAATTTTGACTTAACTTAGCCCCGCTTTAGCAGATTTTTGTCCAAAAGGGATGCGCTAATGCCATAATTTTTAGAATCAAACCTAGAAAATAATCAATACAATTATGAGCAAAATTAAAGTAGGAATTAACGGTTTCGGTCGAATCGGAAGATTGGCCTTTCGTGTTGCAGCAGAGAGAGAAGATATCCAGGTGGTGGGTATCAATGACCTTATCGATGTAGATTATATCGCATATATGCTTAGATACGATTCTACACATGGCCAATTCAAAGGGTCAGTAGAAGTTGTTGATGGCAATCTTGTTGTAAATGGTAACACTATCAGAATCACGGCAGAAAGAAATCCGGCTGATTTAAAGTGGGGTGACATTGGTGCTGATTATGTGATCGAGTGTACTGGTATATTCCTTACCGCTGAAAAGGCTCAGGGACACATTGATGCTGGTGCAAAAAAGGTAATCATGTCTGCACCATCTAAGGATGATACTCCGATGTTCGTTATAGGTGTGAATGAAGATAAGTACACAGATGATATGACATTCGTGTCTAATGCGTCTTGTACTACTAACTGTCTTGCTCCAATTGCGAAGGTTCTTAATGATAACTTCGGTATTGAAGAAGGTCTTATGACTACTGTTCACGCGACCACGGCTACCCAGAAAACTGTTGACGGTCCTTCCATGAAGGATTGGAGAGGAGGAAGAGGTGCTGGACAAAACATCATTCCGTCTTCTACAGGAGCTGCTAAAGCAGTTGGGAAGGTGATCCCAGAGTTGAATGGAAAACTTACTGGTATGGCATTCCGTGTTCCAACTCCTGACGTTTCTGTGGTTGATTTGACTGTCAGATTAAAGAAAGCTGCTTCCTATGAGGAGATTTGTGCGAAAATGAAAGAAGCATCTGAAACTTCTATGAAGGGTATTTTAGGATATACTGAAGATGCGGTTGTTTCTAATGACTTTATTGGAGATTCTCGTACATCCATCTTCGATGCTGGTGCTGGTATTCAGCTTAGCGATACTTTCGTAAAAGTTGTTTCCTGGTACGACAACGAGTGGGGTTATTCTAACAAAGTGATTGAGCTTTTGGAATTCATCGCGAAGAAATAATTTGAAATGAAATAATTAAGCTCCTTCTGAAAAGAAGGGGCTTTTTTTGTTTTATGGAGAGAATTATTTCAATAGGTCTTAACCCTTTGACTTTTTTTGGGTTATCCATAAAAAGAAATTATGTATCTGCCTCTCTTTCCGCTTAAGTTAGTTGCCTTTCCGGGAGAGGCACTAAATCTCCATATTTTTGAACCCCGATATCAGCAACTCCTCGCAGATGTTGAAAGTCAAGGTAAGCCCTTTGGCGTTTGCACTTATCTAGACAAGCTTTCCGGCTTCGGTACAGAAGTTATTCTGGAAGAAGTTTTTCATCGTTATGATGACGGACGAATGGATATTAAAACACGTGGAGGCCGTGTGTTTAAGATTAAATCATTTGACAATCCGGCTCCTGGAAAATTATATGCAGGAGGTGAGGTCGAGTTCATGCAAATGGATTTCACTACAGTGGATTATAAGCAAAATGAGTATGTGGTTTATCTAAGGGAAATGCTTCGCCTATTGGATCATGACGTAGAGATTGATCCGAAGGAAGTAAACTCCTTCACTTTTTCGCATAAGATTGGGCTAAAGATAGAGGAGGAGCAAGAGCTTTTGCTCATTCCTAGTGAGCTTGAACGGCTTGATTATTTGATAAGCCATTTCAAACATCTTATTCCTGCTTTCAAAGCTGCCCAAAGTGCCAAAGAAAAAATCAAGCAGAATGGGCATTTCAAACACCTTGATCCATTGAATTTCTAATAAAAAAGGCAGTCATTTTTGACTGCCTTTTGTGATCCCGCTGGGGCTCGAACCCAGGACCCTCACGATTTATCGGGATGCACCACCAGCTGAGTTGACCAATTGCTCAACGTACTTCCTTGACTTCATTCTTTTTATTTTCAGTTCCCTTTGCTTGGCAGATTTAAGATCAGGAAATTCTTCTTGGTAAACCAACTTCCATGGCGTTCCGGTCGAAGTGAATTTTGAATGGCCGATGGAGTGCTCATAGAGTCTTCTTTGTAAATCCTTACAAGCCCCAACGTAGTATTTGTTTAATTTCTCTGAGAAGATAATATAGAGATGGGCCATTGCTAAAAATAAAAAAAGGCAGCCATATCTGACTGCCTTTTGTGATCCCGCTGGGGCTCGAACCCAGGACCCATACATTAAAAGTGTATTGCTCTACCAGCTGAGCTACGGAATCGATCCAAACAAAAAGCGGAAGTAAATTCCGCTTTAGTGACCCTGTCAGGATGCAAAGGTAGGAGTTTAATTTATACTAACCAACGCCACTGAACACAAAAAGCACTTTTTACTATTCATTTCCCTTCTGTTTCCGTATAATTTGGAGACTATTACCAAACAATTACCAAACAGATTCTATGGGCTTTTCAGTCATGCGGAACTCGATCTACTATCAAATGATGATTGAGGGAAAGAGAATTTCGATAAACACAGGATTAACCACTCGTAACTGGGTGAAGTCAGAACAGCGAGTGTCTAAAGTGGAGGATTTCTTCTGGGAGAAAAATCAAAGACTGGACCGGATAGAACGAGAGATGGACAGGCTAAAGATCAAAGCCAGAGTAGAGGGTTTTATCCCAGATAAAAAGATGCTTCAAGACTGGCTAAAGAATCTCCGAAACTCTTACCAGGAGGAGCGGATTATTTTTGTTCACCAATTCATCCGAGACTACCAGAAGGATAAAGCCAACCAACTCAAACTAAACACCCTGAGGAAATACACTTCACTGGCAGATGATCT
>CAZLUY010000530.1:0-3423 GCA_964562785.1 uncultured Limnohabitans sp.
CTTCTTGTAGAAGACTGGGGTGGTAAATATCAATCTCAGGATATTTCTGCGAAGACTGGCCAAGGTGTTGATGATTTGCTGGAGAAGGTTCTTCTAGAATCAGAAATTCTTGAGCTTAAGGCTAACCCAGATAAGAATGCACAAGGAACGATCATTGAAGCATCTCTAGATAAGGGTCGTGGATATGTGGCTACCTTGATGGTTCAGGCGGGAACACTTAAGATAGGTGACGTGATGCTTGCAGGCCAACATTATGGTCGTGTGAAAGCCATGTTTGATCACAAAGGCAAGAAAGTTAAAGAGGCAGGACCGGCTACTCCGGTTCAGGTTCTTGGATTGAGTGGTGCACCACAAGCCGGTGATATCATTAAGGTTTATGATACTGAAAGAGAAGCAAGAGAGATTGCCAACTCCAGAGAGCAAATACAAAGAGAGCAAAGTATTCGAACCAAGAAGCACATTACGCTTGACGAAATCGGTCGTAGATTGGCTATTGGTAGCTTTAAGGAACTTAATATCATTATCAAAGGTGATGTGGACGGTTCTGTGGAAGCCCTATCAGATTCCTTACTGAAGCTTTCGAAGGATGAGGTTGGAGTATCCATTATCCACAAGGGTGTGGGTCAGATTTCTGAATCTGATGTTCTTCTTGCCTCTGCTTCCGATGCGATAATCATCGGTTTCCAGGTGAGACCTTCGGCGAATGCCAAGAGACTTGCTGAGCAAGAGGAAATTGAGATCCGTCATTACTCCATCATCTATGACGCAATCAACCAAATCAAGGATGCAATCGAAGGTATGCTTGAACCTGAATTTGAAGAAGTGATCACTGGTAATATCCAGGTTCGTGAAGTCTTCAAGATTTCTAAGGTTGGAACAGTTGCCGGTTCTTATGTGACTGACGGATTTGTGACTAGAAAAAATAAAATCCGTGTCATCCGTGATGGAATTGTAATTCACGAAGGAGAGATCGACCAGCTGAAGAGATTCAAGGACGATGTAGCCGAAGTGAAGGCAGGATACGAATGCGGTATCTCTATAAAAGGGTATAACGACATCAAGCTCGAAGACACCATAGAGGGATACGAAATGCAGGAAGTCAAAAGGAAAAAATAAACAAATGAGGAGCTTTTAAAGCTCCTCTTTTTTTATGCAGCTATTTCTATCGCTTGTTACAATCGCGTTTGTCCTTTCTCTAATGGGATTAGTATTTGGCCTGATTAGGCCGGTTTATACTCTTTGGTTCTTGGATAAAATGAATAGACTGGCGGTTCTGAAAATCTATGGTTGGCCAGCCCTTGTTCTGGGGATTGTTCTCTTTATTAGCTGGCTGCTGAATCTGTAGAAGCCGCTTCCTTTTTGATGCTTTTCAGGGCCAGACTCATTAAGGATATAGCCAAAACAAATAGCAGGGCCGCGATTAGGGCAAGGACATATGTTTCCTGCTCGAAGTTCTTCCAAGCAAAAAGGCCCAAAGAAGATAAAGTAACTGTGAACATGAAAAACATGGGTATGGTCACAAAGACTGCATTGACTTTCTTCCTTATTAGCCAAACAGCAATGGTCAAGAGAGCTAATGCCGCTAGTAGTTGATTAGCTGAACCAAAAATTGGCCAAAGGGTAGTAAACTCACCTGATGCCAATAGAAGTACTGAGAATACCACTACAAAACCTGTTGAGACGAATCGATTCGTGGAGATTTTCTTGGCTACTGGTTTAGGGATGTCCTCAAAGTACTCTTGCAGGGTGAATCTTGCCAAGCGTGTACAGGTATCCAAGGTGGTAAGAGCGAATGCAGATACAGTTAGCGCTACAAAACTAACCGCGAATTGCTCCGAAATCCCCAATGCCGAAATCATACTCCCTAGCCCAGTAGAAAACAAAGGAACTGGACCTTCGCTCGCGAATCTATCCAGATATTCACCCCTGCTCAAAATAGCTACGGCTCCCACTGCTATAAGTGCAAGGAAAGACTCAATCAACATTCCTCCGAATCCAACAACTTTAGCATCGCTAACCTTATTTAGCTGCTTGGCTGTGGTTCCAGAAGCAACCAAAGAATGGAAGCCACTTATGGCTCCACATGCAATGGTCACAAATAGAACTGGGAATATATAGCCCAGGTCTTCACTTTTGAACTGTATTCCATTACCCATTTGGATTTCAGGATTGGCGATCACTACACCAAAAACTGCTGCTATGATCAACCCATACAACAAGTAGCTATTGAGGTAATCTCGAGGTTGAAGGAGCCAACTAACCGGGGTAACAGAAGCAACATATGAATAGGCAAGCAAGGCAAAAATCCATACTCTATAATCGAGTGCAAATGGGAAGATGGTTCCCATATAAACAAATAGGTACATCAAGCCAACCCCAACAATTGTCAAGATTACGAAAGAGCCTTTCTTGTTTTTATACTTTTTGGAAACTAGGCCGAAAAGGATGGCCAAAACAATAAATGAAAGTGAAGCTGATGCCACACTAGGATTACTAACAAAGGTTTTGGCTATAATATCAGAGAAAACTGCTATAACAAGGATCAGTGTCGAAAAGCTAAAAAGGATAAATAGTTGTTTTCCTTTTACCCCAATTTGCTCTCTAATGATCACACCAATGGATTTGCCCTCGGTACGAAGAGAGGCTGCTAAACTACCCAAGTCATGAACTGCACCGAAAAAAATCCCTCCGACCAAAATCCAGATTACTGCAGGAATCCATCCAAAGGTCAATGCAATTATCGGTCCGACGATTGGGCCGGCCCCAGCTATGGATGCGAAATGGTGGCCCAGTACTACAATGGGTTTGCTTGGTTCATAATCAACACCGTCCCGGTGTTTATGGCTTGGCGCAATTTCGTCATCATTTAGACCAAACCGCTTGTAGACAAAAGCACCATATACTTTATATGCGATAAAAAGGATGATTCCGGAAATCAATAAAAGGACGGCGAGATTCATCTTGGGGGGACTGTTCTAAAGATTCAATTTTCTGAGAATCCATAAGGTAATTGAAATTTGATAAACCTCTATTTGGAAATCAATGGGCGGTGAAAAAGGCTCCATCTTGCATTTAATCTGTCGGTTTTATTTAATGGATATATGGAGTAAATTTGTCAACTTGTTGCCGAAGATTTGGCTTAAATTTTAGATTATGGCTTGGTTCAGAAGAACAGATAAAGGAATAAAAACTTCAACTGCTGATAAAAAGGATGCTCCTGACGGACTTTGGTTTAAGACTCCAAAAGGAAATATCATCCATACTCGCGAGCTGAAAAACAACTCCTTTGTTTGTCCTGATGATGACTTTCATGTGAAGATTGGTTCTAAGGAGTACTTCGAAATCCTTTTTGATAAGAATGAATTCGAAGAATTGGATGCCGGAATGACTTCAGGTGATCCATTGGAATTCTCAGATACCAAG
>CAZLUY010000531.1:0-4358 GCA_964562785.1 uncultured Limnohabitans sp.
AATGCGATATTCATAGGTCTCCTTTGCAGAGCTCGTCTTTTTAATAAACAGGGTGTCATCACCTCCATTTGGTCGAAGACCGTAAGTAAACCAATTGCCATCTGGTGAAAGCTCTGTGGATACAATACGGCTCCATTTATCATAATCTTCCAACTGAAGCACCTTGTCTTGTGCCAGAGCGAAGGTTGAAATAAGCATCGCCAAGACCATGCTTAGAAATAGTCGATTGGGTCTCATAATCTGCATTTAAATGATTGAAACCTGCCTCATGAGGACAGGTTTTGAATCTAATAAATGGGATACAAGGATTAGCCTCTTAAGACTGAATTTACATCTGCGGTAGATAATTAGCCCGTAGGAGCCCCTTTGGGTAATTGAATTTGGAAAAAGGAGAAATGCTATTCTTCTTTTGATTGGGACTTTCTGCTAAACCAATAAAGTAATGTTCCTATAAGAATCAGAACCCCTGTCATCCAAACTGAGGTCCACGAAACCTGAAGCATTAGCCACAGGCAGGCAATAATTCCTAGAATGGGAATGATGTATCCTCCTTTTAGGGTGAAAACTTTTTTATCCTTGAACTTTGGCCTCAAAACAGGAATGCTGGCACAAGTCATAATAAACAGGAAGAGTCTTGAAAGAACCGTCATAGCTGCCAGAAAAGTGAAGGAACCTAATGCGCCAAGTACAAAGGCAACTACACCGAAAAAGAGTATAGAATTAGCTGGAGTAAGGAATTTGTCATTGACCACACCAAACCATTTTGGAAAAGATTGATCAAGGGAAAGTGCATATGTCACCCGGGAAGCAGAGAACATCGCACTTATAAGATTGGCTATAACAGATGTGGTGACCCCAACCATCAAAATGATTGCCCCAGTTTCTCCGAAAAGAGATGCAGAAGCATCAAGAAGAGGGGTTTTTGTTGATCCTAAACCTGGAACGGCAGCTTGAGAAACGAGCTGGATAGCCATATATAAAACTACCACCATCCCTAAACCGAGTATCAAACCAAGCGGCATGTCTCGTTCTGGTTTTTTTGCTTCACCTGCAGGAATTACAGCTCCTTCAAATCCTACAAAAGCATATATCAAAAGTAGGGTAGCTGCACCAATATCAGAGCCTGCAGGTGGCTGAGAACCAAATCCAGGAATTACCTCAGGGCCTAGCATGGCAAATCCGCTGAAGACCAAACCCAAGAGCACAGCGAATTTAATAATCGTAAAAAGCCCCATGGACTTAATGGACTGAGAGCTACCAACAATATTGATTAGAGTCAGTCCACCACAGATTATTGCTAAAGTGAAGATTCTACCATTTCCTTCAGCCATTACAGGGAAGAAATAGCCAATACTATCAGTTAACAAAACTGAGTTGGCTGAGAAGGAAATCAATCGGGCTAAGTAATAAAGCCATCCACCTTGAAAGCCAATAAAGGGTCCAAAGGCAGCAGTACCGTATTTGGTGGGTCCACCCGTTCCTTTGAAATAACTACCAACTTCCGCGAAACTCAAGATCACAGGTAGCATCAAAAGAGCACAAATGCCATAGATAAAAACGCTGTACTCTCCGGCTAATGCCGCTGCACCTGAAGGAAGGCCAAAGATTCCTGCTCCAATAAACCCATTGACCACCAGCATCCAAACTCCCCAAAGAGTGAGATTTCTGGGTAATTTCTCTTCGACTTCTTGCTTTATTTGGTTTGACACGGAGTGTTTTTTGGGTGAATTAAGCTCGGAAGATAAATCAAAATAGGGGAAGATGACAAGCCATTCATCAAGGAGGAATTACATGAATATTTTGCCTTATTCTCTTTTGGAGACTAATCGGTTAAGTTATCTTCCGAATTCAATCCCAGTAAAAATTTAAATTCCATGGCCTCAGGATTAATTGCCCTTTTAGATGATGTAGCTACCCTTATGGATGACGTGGCTGTAATGGGTAAAGTAGCAGCCAAAAAAACAGCTGGAATTCTGGGAGATGATCTGGCCGTGAATGCGGAAAAGGCCTCTGGCTTTGTGGCGGACAGAGAGCTACCTGTTCTTTGGGCCATTACCAAGGGCTCCTTTCTTAATAAAGTGATTATCCTCCCATTGGCTTTTTTGCTGAGTGCTTTTGTGCCTACTGCAATTACCATAATACTGGTAATCGGTGGGTTTTATTTGGCTTATGAAGGAGCAGAAAAGATCTATGAGTATTTCTTTCCTCATGCTTCTCATGAAAAGAAAGATCGGTTGAGCCAGCTTTCCGAGGAAGAGTTGAAAAAGCTGGAAAAGGAAAAGATCAAATCTGCGATTGTAACTGATTTTATTCTTTCGGTAGAAATAATCATTATCGCACTCGGAACAGTAGTGGATTCCGAATTGACGACCCAAATCGTTGTGGTTTCTTCAATAGCATTTTTAGCCACTGTCGGAGTCTATGGTGTGGTTGCTTTGATTGTCAGAATGGATGAGTTCGGGTTGAGCTTGATAAACCTGAATGAAGAGGATAATAGCTTCTCTGATAAAGTAGGTCGCTTCCTGATCAGTGCATTGCCAAAAGTGATTAAGGGCCTTACTGTGGTAGGGACTATCGCATTGCTCTTAGTGTCAGGAGGAATTTTCAGTCATAATATTGACTTCTTTCATCACCTGCTTGAAACCTGGCCATCCTTGATCAAAGACTTCCTAATAGGCTTTGTAATGGGAGCAATAGTCCTTCTACTCATTAATCTAAGCATGAAGATTATAGGGAAGAAATCTCACTAAGATTAGTCTCCCTTTCTCTCTCCTATAAAGGTTCCACTTGCCATTCCAGCTAGATCTACAGTGCCTACAATTTTTCCTTCCTCAAGCTTGCCAAGGTATTTGATTGGGTTTCCCTGAACAGAAAAATTGATCTCAATGGAGCCATCCACTTCGATACTCCCCACAATTGGCGCTTCTCCTAAGGCTCCACTATAAGTTCCTGAAAGGGCCCCTGAATCGTCCTGATCAATAGTGAAGAGAGGACTACCACTTCCCATATCTGTTTGAACATTGAAAATCCATTCTCCGGATATGTCTTCCTGAGCAAAGGCAGGTAGGCTGATTATGGCCAAAAGGCATATGATTAAGCTAAATTTTTTCATTCTTCTGAGGGTTAAATTATTTGGTGGTTTCACCACCCATATCTGTAAATACCTGATCTATTGGCTCCCAAAGTTCGATTTTGTTGCCATCCGCATCCATGATATGGACAAACTTTCCATAGCTGAAGGTCTCAATTTCATCGCAGATGGTGACTCCATTTGCCTTGAGATTCTCAACCAACTTCTCGATATGCTGAACCCGGTAATTGATCATGAACTCTTTTCCTGAAGGATTAAAGTATTCGGTATCTTTTGAGAATGGACTCCAACTGAGATAATTGATTTCATCCGGGCGATGAGCATTTCTAAATTCGAAAGCAGACCCCCATTGATTGACAGCTAGTCCAAGATTTTCGCTGTACCACTTTTTTGTTGCTTCGGGGTCATCAGTTTTAAAAAACACCCCGCCAATTCCGGTTACTTTTGGTTTTGAATCACTCATAGTTTCTAGGTTAACATTTTTGAAATGATCTCTTTTAAAAATTTATAGGCCACCATTGCGGTCATATCATTGACATCTCTTTTTGGATTGTATTCTACAATGTCTGCACCGATAATAGACACAGGAACCCTTTGGATGAAATCCAATAACTGACGAGAGCTTAGGCCCCCAGGCTCATGGTGTGAAACTCCTGGAGCAAAAGCAGGATCTAATACATCCAGATCCAAGGAGATGTAAAGTGGTGCTCTTAATTCGGAAAGAAAGCTGTCGTTTAAATCCTTCATTTCTACTACCCGCACTCCGTATCGCTCGGCCTGCTCCTTTTGATGAGTATTGAATGTTCGTATACCGACTTGCGTCAATGAGGCAATCTTTCCAGTCTCCATAAGTCGTGCAAATGGCGATGCATGTGAATAGGGATTGTTATCGAAATTTTCATAAAGATCTGCATGAGCATCGAAGTGGAGGATGTTTAAATCTTCATGAAAAGCTGTGTGTGTATCGATTAAAGGATAACTCACTGAGTGATCTCCTCCCAAGGAGAGCAAATGATGCCCCTCCTGAAGAATCGATGTTGCGGATTTCTGAATCTTCTCAAATGCCGCTTTCGCATCCGTGGAGTCAAAGGAAATATCCCCTAAATCTTCATAGTTTTCTCCCGGAATAATCTCTTTTCCATCTTCAGCAAAGCGATTGGCTGAACCCTCAGAATCCATGAGGCGAATTCGATTTGGGGCATAGGAGGGACCCTTAAGGAAGGAAGAATTTGCATCGTATGGAATTCCCAGAACTTTGATCATTTCG
>CAZLUY010000532.1:0-1904 GCA_964562785.1 uncultured Limnohabitans sp.
ATCAGCTATGGTTTTGGTTTGGATGTATTCATCCGAACCAGTGATATTTTTGGCAATGCAGAGCTTGGTGGATGGATTGAGATTGGCCAGTACATCCTTTAGTAGCTGATTATTCCTGAAAGGGGTCTCCATAAAAATTTGAGATCTTGACTCTCTGGCAGACTCAGTTTCTAATTTTTTTAAAGCAGATGACCGTTCTCTTTTATCAATTGGAAGGTATCCGTGAAAAGAGAAGGATTGACCTGAAAAGCCAGAAGCCATAAGTGCCATAAACATGGAGCTTGGTCCTGAAAGAGGAACAACCTGAATTCCTTTTTTGTGGGCATATTCCACAGCCAAAGCTCCAGGGTCTGCGATCCCAGGGCATCCTGCCTCTGACACCACTCCGATGTCTGCTCCTTTGAACAATGGCTGCATTAATCTGTGAATTGATTCCTGAGTAGAGTTTTTGTCAAGAACCTCCATATGAAGCTCCTCTATATTTACTCCTAATTTCAGGCTGCTAATATATCTTCTGGTAGTTCGAAGATTCTCTACCAAATAGACTTTGGTCTTCGAAATGATGTCCTTGACTTGAGGACTAATGATGTCTTGAGCTGTATTTTCGGCCAGAACATTCGGAATAAGAAAAAGCTTTCCCTGAGGCATGCTGGGAAATTAGGAAAAGAAATTGGTTGAAGGAACGAAGATTTGATTTCAGAATAAATCGAGTTGATTATTCCTGGGTTTTGAAAAGCCTTTTAAGCTCCTCCCTCCGTATTTGTGGGAATCTTTATTCTCCTTTTTCACTAAGTCCTCAAAGCCTTCCTTAGGTGTGAATCCTTGCTCAGCTTGTTCAGAGAGAGAAGTGAGTTTTCCTATGGCTTTGAGTTTATCCTTATCTCCGATTCGAGCTTTTTCAACCGCTGTTTGAAGGGTTGCTATCGTTTCATCATATACTTTGGTTGGTACGGGAAAAGGCTTGGAGTTTTTCGCTCCATGCGCAAAAGAGAATCTTGCGGGATCAGAGAATCTCGTTGGAGTTCCATGAATAACCTCGCTGACCAAAGCCAGAGACTGAAGTGTTCTTGGTCCCATACCTTTGAGGAGAAGAAGGTCTTCAAAGTTTTTAGTTTGTGTTTCCTGTGCCAGCCAAAGAATGGAACCGAGACGTTTTATGTCAATGTCCTTTGCTTTGACCTCACAATAGCTAGGAACAAGCAAATGAGGTAATCCTTTTAAAACCTTGTCAGGATTTTCTGAGGCAATGTCCAGCATTCCTTTTTGGGTGCCTTGGGCTTGCTTGTCCACGAGATTTATAATCTTCCCTTCATTGAGCCCACAAATTGCAGTATGAGGCTCTTGAGTAAATGATTTTAGATTTCCGGAGTGCCAATGGTAGCGTCGAGCTTTTCCATTTTTGGTATGCATACCTTGTTGTATGACCGACCATTTCCCGGAATCACTTAGAATAAAATTATGCAGATAAAGGTTGAAGCCATCTTGGAGCGCTGTATTATCCACCTTTGCGCTTAGCTTACTAGCTCGTGAGAGCCCAGCTCCATCCAAGCCTGTTTTATACCCTATTTCCAAAAGCTCGGTGGGGGTCTTTAATGATTCTTTTCCTTTTCCGCCGCAGACATAAAGTCCAAGATCTTTACTGGCCGGATTAATCACAGCCTTCAGGGCTCGCATCACAGCTGTAGTAACACCGGAGGAATTCCAGTCCATTCCAATGACCGCTCCAAAGCTTTGAAACCAAAATGGGTCCGATATTCTCGCTAAAAAATCGTCCTTACCATTTTGAAGAATTATTGCCTCTACCATTGGCAGAGCAAGTTTTTTCATGCGTTCAAAAAGACAGGGAGGAATATTCCCTCCAAAAAGTGCTAAATCTGCCGTCCCCGCTCTCTTCATCTATTTCT
>CAZLUY010000533.1:0-2192 GCA_964562785.1 uncultured Limnohabitans sp.
CCAAGAAGTCCAGATTGCTTATTCAGTAACTTATCCACTTCTCTTGTGCTCATTCCTAATTTATCCTGAAGAAAAAGGACGACTGCAGGATCAATATCCCCTGATCTGGTTCCCATAACCAATCCATCCAAAGGAGAGAAACCCATGCTGGTATCAATGCACTTTCCATTCTTTACCGCAGCTATGCTGCAGCCATTACCAAGATGTAAACTAATTAGGCTCGTCTGGTCTCTTTCCTTGCCAAGATAGTTCGCAGTTTGCTCAGTGATATATCGATGAGATGTGCCATGAAAGCCATAAACTCTTACCCCATGCTCATCCAAAAGAAATTTGGGTAATGCATAGTGATAGGCTTTTTCAGGTATGGTCTGATGAAAGGCAGTATCAAAAACTCCAACTTGCTTGGCTTGAGGGAAAAGCTGCTGTGTAATTTTTACCCCTGTTAGATTGGGTGGATTATGTAAAGGTGCCAGTGGAGAAACTTCCTCAATTGCATTTATCACTTCTTCCGTGAGTTCATGCGGCTTGGAGAAATGTGTTCCTCCATGCACAATTCTGTGAGCAATTAGTGCGATTTCCTTAGCATCATGAATTACTCCAATTTCATCATCTTCTATAAGTAGAATGACCTGATTTAAGGCTTCCTCATGATTTGAAATGGACAGCTCTTTTTTTTGCTCTTTGCCATTGGATACATTTTCAAAGCTAATGGCTGCATGATCCAAGCCAATCCTATCCACCATCCCTTTGCAAAGAAGCGTTTCTGAGGGCATGTCAAAAAGCTGGTATTTTAGCGAGCTGCTTCCGCTATTGATTACTAGGGTTTTCATATCAGGCTTGGGCTTGAATAGCGGTGATGATTACCGTATTGACTATGTCCTCCACTGTACAACCACGACTTAGGTCATTGACAGGCTTGTTTAAGCCCTGAAGAACTGGTCCGATGGCCACCGCTCCGGTTTCTCTTTGCACTGCCTTGTATGTGTTGTTGCCTGTATTTAAATCGGGGAAGATCAAGACATTTGCCTTTCCAGCGATTTCCGAACCAGGCATTTTTTTCTGACCTACTGTTAGATCTACCGCGGCATCATATTGCAGTGGCCCTTCAAGTGCAAGGTCGGGCCTTTTTGCTTTGGCTAGCTCTGTCGCTGAACGTACTTTTTCTACCTCTTGACCTTTACCTGAAGAGCCAGAAGAGTAGGATAGGAGTGCCACCTTAGGATCCACTCCGAATTCCTGTGCTGTCTCCGCACTACTAATTGCAATTTCAGAAAGCTGCTCGCTATTCGGATTTGGGTTCACCGCACAGTCCCCATAAACCAACACTTTATCCTCCAGGCACATAAAGAAAATGGATGAAACTACACTCACACCTGGTTTGGTCTTTACAAATTGTAAGGCAGGTCTTATGGTGTGTTGGGTAGTGTTTACAGATCCAGAAACCATTCCATCAGCATCTCCCATATAGACCATCATGGTTCCGAAATAGGACTCATCAGCCATCATATCTTTGGCCTGATCAAGGTTTACTCCTTTCTTTTTCCGGAGTTCCTGGAATTTCTTAGCATAGTCAAGGTAGCGTTCAGATTTAGTCGGATTGATTATCTCAATGTCAGCCAGACTTTCATTCAGATTCAAACGTGTGATTTCATTTCTGATTGACTCCTCATCCCCTAGTAAGGTTAGGTCTGCTGCACCTTTGTCCAATAGGATTTTTGCGGCTCTTAATATTCGAGGCTCGGTTCCTTCTGGAAGAACGATTCTTTTTTTCTCAGCCTTTGCACGCTTGAGCAGGTTGTACTCAAACATCTTCGGAGTCACGATGTCTACTTCTACTTTTTGTATTTGCTCGTCCAGAAGATCTAAGTTCATATAGTCTTCGAATAAGCTCAAGCCTAGCTCAGTTTTTTGGCGATCTGCGGCTTTGAGGTATGGACTGATACCACCCAATTTGGCAGCAGTTTCAAAGGTGTTGCTGCTTACGGAAAGAATAGGTAGAACCGGTGAGGTACCATCAAGTGACTTCCTAACGGACTTAGGAAGATCTTTTCGAGTGGTGAGCAAAATCCCGGCAACACTTGGGTAGTTCTTAGCCTGCTGAGCTTGCATGAGGCTAAGGATAATCTCTTCTCGATCGCTTGGCGTGATGACCAGATTCTTCTCTTTCAGTTCAGATAAGACATTTTGAAATC
>CAZLUY010000534.1:0-2832 GCA_964562785.1 uncultured Limnohabitans sp.
GAGATAGTCGTTTTGGGGACCTTGCCAGTTCCTAATCCCATAAGGCTCTGAGTAACTTCTTGGACTCCCCTCCGGTCCACCGCCGATGGATTTATCAAAACCAAAGTCCCTGGGGTCAGGACTGACATGCCATTTCCCTGCATGCAAGGTGGAATAACCTGCATTTTGAAGGAGCTGAGGGAAAGTGGTGAATTTTGAATCCAGAAAGAGCGTATTCTTAGTTGGAATAATCTTCCTGTCTTTTGCTTCGCCTCGCTCAGAAGATTGGACGGTATACATTTGATGCCGAGTATTCCAAAGGCCGGTGAGCATACTCGCACGACTTGGGGCACAGTTGGCAGCTGCAGCATAAGCTTGCTCAAATACCAAGCTTTCATTGGCAAGACTATCCAGAAATGGAGTCTGATAGTAATCCGAACCCATAAAACCTAAGTCCTTCCATCCCATATCATCGATATTGATAAGGATGATATTAGGCCTCTCCTGAGCAGATAGGGAAGATTGAGCGAGAAAGAAAAAAAGTATGGGTGCGAAGAGTATTCTTCTCATGATTAAATCTAATGAAATCCTAATAGGGCTCAGGCCTGATCCGCTAAAATCATGTCAGCTCCTTTTTCACCAATCATGATTGAAGCCGCATTGGTATTCCCCGAAACGATTTTAGGCATAATGGAAGCATCGACAACTCGCAATTTACCTATTCCGTGGACTCGTAATCGCTCATCCACCACAGCCATTTCATCACTACCCATTTTACAAGTTCCAATTGGGTGGTAAATGGTCTCAACGGATTTTTTGATATGATTGATGAGGCCCTCATCGCTTTCATCTTGCGGTGAAAGGATTTGATCGCGGTAAGGTCTGAAAGCATCGGCTCTTAATGTGTCCATTGCTTTTTTGGTGCCGCGGAGCATAGTTTCCCAATCGTCCGGATGAGAGAGAAAATTGGGTTGAATTAATGGAGCGGCTAGGGGATCTGCACTTACCAATTTTAGAAAGCCAACACTCTTTGGCTGAATCAAACTAGGGAGAATGGTGAATCCGTCTTTCCTGGGGAAAGTGTCGATGTCATAAAAGTCAATGGAATAACCTTTTCCAGTTTGCAGAGGGACAAAATGAAATTGAAAGTCTACCTCATTTCCACCCCTTGTATCAAAAAATGCAGTGGCTTCTAGTGGACCTGCCGTCAAGGCCCCCTTTCCAGTAGTGAGTATCTGGGCAGTTCCGATTAGTTGATTGAGAAGTGAAAGTTCATGGTTTAATCCATTCTGTTTTTGGCTTGAAACGGTGCAAGGAAAGAAAAGGTGGTCCTGCAGATTTTTTCCTACCCCTGGGATGTACTTTTTGCATTCAATACCAACATTTTTTAGTTCATCTGAATCTCCAATACCGGAGAGCAAAAGAATTTGAGGTGACTGAAAAGACCCTGCGCTGAGTATTACCTCTTTAGATGCAAATTCCTGTTCTTTCCCTTTTTTGGTGATGTATTCAACTCCTTCAGCTTCGTCATTCTTAAGCAAAATTCTACTTACTTGAGCACGAGTTCTTATCTCTAAGTTGGGTCTGGATAGAATCGGCTTAAGAAAAGCAACCGCTGTGCTATGCCTAAAGCTATCCTTCATTGAAAACTGAAGAAGACTTGCTCCCTGCTGGGATTTTCCGTTGTAATCGGGAGTCTTGGGAATCCCGACTTCTTCACAAGCCTCTACGAAAGCCTCTCCAAAAGGTGTGCGCTGTTCCTTGAGAAAAGTAATATTTAAAGGCCCTTCCTGTCCGTGGTACTCATCATTTAAATCTTCGTTGTGCTCGGATTTCTTGAAATAGGGTAGGATTGAGTCGTAGTCCCAGCCTTGATTACCCAAATTGGCCCAATAGTCATAATCTGACCTATTTCCTCTTACATAGGCCATGGCATTGGTGGACGAGCTTCCACCGAGCGTCTTCCCTCGTGGTAGGTATAGTTTCCTTCCGTCCAGATGTTCCTGAGGTTCCGTCCAGAAGCCCCAGTCCACCTTTGATTTATGAAGCTTTGCATAACCTCCAGGTATTTTTATTTCGAGCTTTTTATCTGGTCCACCTGCTTCGAGTAGGAGCACGGAATTGGAAGGGTTTTCGGAAAGTCTGTAGGCAAGTGCACAGCCAGCGGAGCCGGCGCCAACAATAATGTAGTCGTATTTGGGCATGAAATCGGGATGATAACAGCCTTAATCTAGTGAAAAGGGTTGATTTAATCTTCCTTCGCCACAGTAATTGGCGTATCTACGTCGCCTGCATAAACCACAATAATCTCTGCCGTTTCACTCCCTTCATTGATCCCATAGTGGAAAGAATTCACCAGTTCAATTATTGGATCTCCCTCTTTCATCTTTAGGGTATCTCCCTCTTCAGAAATGACCGTGAGTTCACCTTTGATCAACACCCCGGCATTAATCACCAAGTGCTGGTGCATTTTTAGCTGAGCGCCTGGAGGTATGCTTCCTTTGATTATGGTCACTTTTGGTGTTCCATCAGGATAGGAAGGAAGGCTATCTCCATTCCAGCTTAAGGAGCTTTCCGCTAATTTTTCTAGAACTATTTCCTGTTCTGTCTGCTCAACTTGGGTGCAGGCAAAAGAAAGGAAAATCAAGACAAGAAGGAGAGTGTTTTTCATGCTGAGGCTTTTGCCCCGAAAAAACAAAAAGCCAGCCAAATGAATGGCTGGCTTTGCGTTTATTAAATTCTCTCTTACTGACCTACAAGGAAAATTGCATTACTCAAGACAATCTTTCCAGACTCCCAGAAGCCTCGGAAAATCGGGTTGTCAACAAAGTAAATGATTTCCCCTCTTCCTTT
>CAZLUY010000535.1:0-2515 GCA_964562785.1 uncultured Limnohabitans sp.
GTTCTTATTGGTCTTTATGTATTCTTTGGCCATGATTCCACCCGCGGTGTCCTCATCATACTTAAGAAGGTCAAGAATTAAACTTGATTTTGTGGTGTCCTCGAAATGATCAATGATGCTGTTTTTCTGTTTTTCCGAAAACAGATTAAGCATATCAGCAGCATCATCTGAATCCATACACTCAATCAACAAGGCTAGCTCAGGAATTTCCATTTCCCTCAATACCTTCTCCAGAGTGTCATCCTCAAGCTCATTGAGGATGTCAGCCGCGACTTGAGAATCGAGTGAGCGGAAAACGAAAAGCGCCTCCTCCATGGATAGCTCCTCGAGAATTGAGGCAATATCAGCCTCATTGACTCCCTCAAAAGAGTCTTCAATAAAGCTTTTGTCTTGCCCCTCAATGGCAATACGAAGGCTTTCAAGGTATTCCTTGGATAATTCGAACTGCTTAATTATTTCCACGAGACCTTTCTATTTCTTGAGTCAAAAAAACAAAATCCTCCACACTTAATTGCTCCGCACGCAAATCCATCAATGGGTGAGATTTCAAATCTTCCGAAAGATCAAAAGATTTAAGTGAGTTTCTAAGAGTTTTTCTTCTATTCCCAAAGCCTCCTTTCACAACCTTAAAGAAAAGTCGCTCATCACAACCCAGACTCTTCACCTCATTTCTTTTCAGGCGAATTACCCCTGAGTCCACCTTTGGTGGTGGATCAAAAACATGAGGTGGAACGGTAAATAGATACTCTATATCGAAAAAAGCCTGAAGTAAAACGGATAGAATCCCATAGGTTTTATTCCCCTTTGGAGAAGCAATCCTTTGTGCGACTTCTTTTTGAAGCATACAAACTACTTCAGTCACCTTAGCTCTTTGCTCCAATACCCTAAAGAATATCTGTGAAGAAATATTGTATGGGAAATTCCCTATGATCATATACTGCTCTGGAAAAACTGCTCTAAAGTCATAATCCAGAAAATCACCTGAGATAATATTATCAGATAGGGATGGGTATTTTTGATGCAAATAGGCTATGGATTCTTTATCGATATCAATTAGAAAGAGTTCATATGGATCAGAAATAAGGAAATCTGTCAAAACCCCCATTCCTGGACCTATCTCCAAACCTTCTTCGCACCACCATGCCCAGTCAATGCTCTGGCTATATCTTCAGCGATGGTCAAGTCTCTGAGGAAGTGCTGTCCAAGATGCTTTTTTGCTTTGACCTTTTTCACTTATAGCCTTTTAAATTTTCTATCTTGCGCCTAAAATAAGAGAATATTCCCAATGCCATTGAGGATATAGGGAATAGTTCGCACCCATTTTTGAAGCTGTTGATATGAACCCTAAAAAAACCAAAGCAAGAATAGGAATAAGCATTGGCGATTGTAATGGAATAGGCCCAGAAGTTATTATGAAGGCTCTTATGGACAATCGCATCAACAAGTCCATAACTCCAGTTATTTACGGACATGGAAGAATCCTATCCTATTATAAAAAGCAGCTTGATTTGGAGAACTTTAATTTCAATCAGGTTCGTGATGTAGAGGGCATCCAGCATAAAAAAATAAATGTCATCAACATTTCAGAAGAAGCACCTGAAATCAACGTTGGCATGGAAACCTCATTGGCAGGAGCATTCGCATTGAAAGCTTTTGACCATGCCATCAAAGATTTAAAGGAAGGCAAAATAGATGCCTTGGTAACTGCCCCACTCAACAAAAACAACATCAATGAACAGGGAACAAAGTTTCTTGGACATACAGACCATCTTGCGCAGGCTGTGGGTTCTGAAGAAAACCTGATGATGATGGTTGCAGAAAACTTTCGCGTCGGATTGGCTACCACGCACTGCCCGATCAGCGAAGTAAGCAGCAGACTTAACAAGGATTTGATCAAGAAAAAGTGTCAAATCATGATTAAAAGCCTAAAAGATGATTTCGGAGTTCAAAAACCAAAGATCGCAGTTTTGGGGCTTAACCCGCACGCTGGTGAAGATGGTCTTTTGGGATCAGAAGAAAATGAGATCATTAAGCCAGCCATAGCAGAACTTAAGGATCAAAATCATTACGTCTTTGGTCCTTACCCTGCGGATGGCTTCTTTGGAATGCTACAGCAAAATCGCTTTGATGGTGTCCTTGCCATGTATCATGACCAGGGACTGATTCCCTTTAAGTCGATTGCCTTCGATTCAGGGGTTAATTTTACAGCTGGACTTCCTGTTATCAGAACTTCTCCGGATCATGGAACGGCTTATGCCATAGCCGGTAAAAACTTAGCCGATCCGGGCTCTATGAGAGCTGCTTTGTTCTTGGCGGCGGATGTGCTAAAAGAGCATACCACCACCGAAGAGTTTGCATAAGGTTCAATTCCGATTAAATCACCAAAGATTATTTCGATTTTGAGTTCCAAGTCTTAAAAAATATATCTAAATTTGCGGACTTAAATCAGGAGAGGTATGGACAAATTCTGGAGAGCCTTTGATATTGAGGTGATTAAGTATAAGGAAGGTGTTCA
>CAZLUY010000536.1:0-17858 GCA_964562785.1 uncultured Limnohabitans sp.
ATCATCAGCTGCTTAACCCCAGATTTGGACACCAAAGAACCTACCTCGCCCAAGTAGAAGGAATCCCCACTGAGGAAGCCCTCAAAAAACTTTCATCTGGAGTAGAGATCAAGGTAGATGGAAAGATGTACCACACCAAACAGGCTCTCGCGAAACTTAGAGATGATGAGCCTAATCTTCCAGATAGAAACCCACCCATACGCTATAGAAAGAATGTGCCAGATTCATGGCTGGAATTGACTTTGATTGAAGGAAAGAATAGACAAGTCAGGAAAATGACTGCTTCTGTTGGCTTTCCAACATTAAGGCTGGTGAGATGGTCTATGGAGAAAGTAAGCATTGAAGGATTTGAGTCCGGTGAGGTTCGGGAATTAGATGAGAAAACTATTTATCACCAATTAGGGCTGACAGGTTTTAGAAAAACCAGGCGTTAATTTTGACTACTCAGCCAATGGCAACCTCGTTTATTTCTTGAGCTTCATTGGAATATCTTTTTTACCACAGAGACGCTGAGATCACAAAGAATACCACGGAGGTTGAGTGAATTTTTTTCTCTGAGAGGACTCTGGGACCTCTGTGCCTTTGTGGTAAAAACAAATCAAATTTCGATTATTAATAGTGCACACAAATAAGGTTAGGAGGAGAATTAATGAGCTTCAGCCATTAATCACCCTTTTCAGACCATCAACAAGTTTAGTAACATTGAAATTTATGAGTAAACCCAGACGATATTCGCCTAACTTCAAATAAGTCAAAATTTGCGCAAGGTAGATATCTGCCATATAATCGACCGACTTTATTTCAACTACGATTTTGCCTTCGACCAAAAGATCAAGCCTATACCCTGCGTCAAGCTTCACATCTTTATAAACCACTGGTAGTGTTACTTGAGATTCCACCTTTAGCCCTCTTTGCTCCAATTCGTAAATGAGGCATTTTTCATAGGCGCTTTCCAAGAGTCCAGGTCCTAATTGCTTATGTACGTCTATGGCGGCGCCAATTATATGGGATGTGATTTCATTCTCTTGCATCTAAGAATTTAGTCTATCTGTTTCAAGAATGAAAGATTACGGTTTTTTAGGAGTTCACTCTTAAGCTTCATTGGTATATCTTTATTACTTCAATGATGCGGTGATCATAAAGATTGCATCAGAGACTAAGGCCAAGTTATTTTCAAAAAAAATTTCTTTGTGTGAACCCAGTGTTCTGTGCCTCTGTGTTAAAGGCTTTTTAGACCGTATTCAGATTCCTCTTAAAATATCCTAAAATCACCATCCATATATAAGTATTCCACGCTAATGATTTAAGATTGCCGATTGAAAGCTAATCTTCTATTTTAGCAATCCGCAATAAACGAGACCAACATGCATCAGGATAAAATTCAGGAAGTCATTCAGGAAGTAGGGAAAGTCGTAGTAGGGCAGGACCGAATGGTGAACAGACTTCTGGTAGGCCTATTTACGAATGGCCATATTTTGCTTGAAGGTGTGCCAGGACTGGCAAAAACCCTGACCGTCAATACCCTTGCAAAAGTACTTCACCTTGATTTCAATAGAATTCAGTTTACCCCGGATCTTCTTCCAGCGGACTTAGTCGGTACGATGATCTACAATCAGCAGAAGGCGGACTTCGAAGTGAAAAAGGGCCCAATCTTTTCTAATCTGATTCTTGCTGATGAGGTTAACCGGTCTCCAGCAAAGGTTCAGTCAGCCTTGCTTGAGGCAATGCAGGAAAAGCAGGTCACTATTGGAGAAACGACTTATCAGCTGGACAGACCATTTTTGGTTTTAGCAACTCAGAACCCTGTTGATCAGGAAGGAACTTATCCATTACCAGAAGCGCAGGTAGATAGATTTATGATGAAAGTTCATATCGACTATCCATCTAAGGCCGCTGAAATGGAGGTAATGAGACGAATGGCCAATATGCAGTTTAACTCAGATGTTAATGCCATCTTATCTAAGCAAGATGTCTTTGATATAAGAAATGAAATCAATGCGGTGAAAATGGCCGAGCCATTGGAGCACTATATTATTGAATTGGTATTCGCTACCAGATTGCCAGAGAAGTATGGGTTGATGGATGAAGCGAAGTACATTCAGTTTGGGGTATCGCCAAGAGCTAGTATTAATCTAAATCTTGCCTCCAAGGCAATTGCCTTTATGGATGGAAGAGATTATGTACTTCCCGAGGATATTAAGGAAGTGGCAGAGGATGTGCTAAATCACCGAATAATTCTTAATTATGAGGCGGAAGCAGACGGAATAAATACCCGTGATATCGTTAAAATACTGATGGAAAAAGTGCCGATAAACAAGTCGGTAACATTCAATTAACATAAAAAATGTGAAAAGAAGGCTTTCTGAGGGGAAAGCCTTTTTTTTATGCCCATTTCTTTAATCCAATATTAAATTCTGAATCCTTTATTAAAAAAAGGATAATTAAAATTATTCTTTGGCATAGGGAAATTGATACACTTTTGCAGCGTCCAAAAGAGACAAACCACTTATTAATCAATTTTAACCTATGAAAAAATTACTTTATCACACCTTTCTTTTTGCAGCTCTGGCGATCGGATTTGCTAGCTGTGACGATGATCCAGATCCAGACAATGGTGTAACCATTACTGGAGTTCCTCCGACTGCTTCTATTGAAGTTGGCGAAACTTTGGGACCTGTAACCCTTACTGCAACAGCCCCTGATGGTCTTGCAAATTTGGTTATCACCAAAGACGGAACAGAAATCATTAATGTTCCTTTGACTGGAACAGAGGCATCTGCCCCTTTTACTTACACTGCTCTTCCAGAGGATGCTGGCAAGAATATCGTGTTTGAATTTCGTGTGACTGATGTTGACGGTGACTTTGCTGTAGCAAATCACGTGTTGACTGTAGGTGCAGAAGAAACAGTGATCAATGTAACTGAAAATATTACTGCTGATGTGACTTGGGAAACTGGTAAGGTTTATATCCTTCAAGGAAGAATTTCTGTTGAAGCAGGAACCACTCTTACCATTCAGCCAGGTGTAATTGTGAAAGGCTCTGCTGGTTCTGGTGCTAACGCGTCTGCTCTAGTTATAGCTAGAAACGCAACCATCAACGCAGTAGGTGAGGCAAATAATCCTATCATCTTCACTTCTTTTGCTGACCAAATTCAGCCAGGAGAGATCATTTCTCCAAACTTGACTCCAGACCTTAATGGTCTTTGGGGTGGTGTACTGATCCTAGGAAACGCTAGATGTTCTCTTGGTGGTGATGTAACTGAAGCGCAAATCGAAGGTATTCCACCATCAGACACTAACGGTCTTTATGGCGGAACAGACGATGAAGATAACTCTGGTAAATTCATGTATGTATCTATCCGTCACGGTGGTGCAAACATCGGAGAAGGTAACGAGATCAACGGTTTAACCCTTGGTGGTGTTGGTAGCGAGACTGAGATTTCTTTTGTAGAAGTGGTAGGAAACCAGGACGACGGAATCGAGTGGTTCGGTGGTACCGTAGATGTAGACAACGCTGTGGTATGGAATGCTGGAGATGATGCATTAGATACTGATCAGGCATGGGCAGGGACTTTAAGAAACTTCGCTGTAATAGCAGGTTCTCAGACAGATCATGCTCTTGAGATCGATGGGCCAGAAGGATCTTACCTTGCAGGACATACTCTTGTAAATGGAACTGTGAAAGGTGACGGTGCCAACACTGAGCTTGGAGACTTCAGAGATGGAGCAAGAGGTTCTTTTGAAGGAATTTATTTCTTCAACTTCCCTAGTCCAAATGAATTGGATGACGATGATATGCCAATCGGAAGAGGTGATTTCTCCTTGAGTGGAGATGCAACAAAAGAAAACTTCGCTAATGGAGATCTAATGTTCGCAATACTTGAAACTACCCTTCCTACTAGCGTTGCAACAACACTTGCCGAAGTATTTAAAAATGGAACTGATGTTCATGCTTCTGATGTGACCACGCCACTATCTGGTGCAGATGTATCTGTATTCGCTGGATGGTCTTGGGCATCTGAAGCTGGAGAGCTTTCCGACTTCTAATACCAACTATTTCTAAAAGGAGGGAAGAGGTTTGCAAGGTCTCTTCCTTTCCTTCATTTAGAAATAGAAAAAATTGCTGTACAAATAAACCTAACACTGTAATGTTCAAAAGAAGAACAATCACCCTGTTAATGATTGTGATGTCCCAATTGATAGTGGCATTCGCAATCGCCCAAGAAGGCACCATTCGTGGCGCTATCTATGAAGAAGCAACCGGAGAAACCCTTATCGGTGTCTCTGTTTTAGTCAAAGAAACTTCTACTGGTGCTATTACCGATCTTGATGGAAAATTTGAGATCAAGGTAGCTCCGGGAACTTACACCCTACAATTTTCCTACATCTCTTTTTCTACCATTGAAGTGACCGAAGTTGTGGTTACTGGTGGAGAAGTGACTGTTTTACCTGATCTGCTTATGGCAGAGGAGGCGAGTGAGCTTGAAGCTGTAGTAGTTTCAGCAGCTGCAATCCGAACCACAGAAGCTGCTTTGATGTCTGTGAAGAGGAATTCTCCTCAAATGGTAGATGGAATTTCTGCCAGCACCTTTAAGCAAATTGGTGATGGTGATGCAGCTTCTGCTGTGAAAAGAGTTACAGGTGTCTCTATCGAAGGAGGCAAGTATGTTTACGTTAGAGGTCTTGGTGACAGATACACCAAAACCGTATTAAATGGAGTGGATGTACCAGGTTTGGATCCAGATAGGAATACCATCCAGATGGACATCTTCCCTACAAATGTGATCGATAACATTATCGTATCTAAGACATTTACTGCAGATTTACCTGCAGACTTCACTGGGGGTGTGGTAGATATAGCTACAAAGGACTTCCCTGAAGAAAAAACATTCAAAATTGGATTGAGCGGAGGAATTAACCCATCAATGCACTTTAATTCTCAAGCCATCAACTATGAAGGAGGAAGCACAGATTTCCTAGGTTTCGATGATGGTACCAGAGCAATCCCAACTGGTAGAAGAACTGATATTCCTCAGTATGTTGATTGGCTCGGCGATTTAAATGGTCCAAAAGGCCAAGAGTATGAGCGAATTCTTGGTGATTTCAATAAGACGATGGGTGGTACCAGAGGTACCAACGGTATGGATTTTGGCCTAAGTGTTTCTTTAGGTGATCAAATCGTACGTCCATCTACCACTTGGGGATATAATTTTGCAGTTACCTATAAGAATGAGACGGAATTGTTCCAGGATGCGGAATTCAACCTATATGCTAAGCCAAGAGAGGCTGATCAATTTGAGCTGGAGCCACTTGAAAGACAAAGAGGTGATTTCAGTGTAAATAATGTTTTGCTTGGAGGAATGGCCGGAATCGCCATGAAGAAAGGCTCTTCTAAGTTGAGGCTGAATTTGATGCACCTACAAAACGGTGAGTCTAAGGCGGGTATTTTTGACTTCGTTAATACTAACCTTGGTGCAAACTTTACGGCGAAGCAGTACAACATTGAATATTCTGAAAGATCAATGTCGAACATTTTGTTGGCAGGTGATCACTTATTTAATAACGGTGAGTGGGCGTTAAACTGGAAAGTTTCTCCTACACGATCTGTGATAAACGACCCTGATATTCGTTTTACAAGATTCAGGTTGCCAAATAATACAATTGGTACCGAGGCAGGACAACCAGCACGTATATGGAGATTTCTTGAAGAATATAACGTGGCTTCAAGAGCTGATTTGACCAGAGAATTAAAAATCTGGCAAAGAGATTCGAAGATTAAGTTTGGTGGTTCTTACGTATACAAGACCCGAGACTTTGATATTCAAAACTTCCAATTCCCAACTGGAAGTACGGACTTCACTGGGGATCCTAACGAAATTTTCAATGATGAAAATTTGGTATACTATAATTCTCCTGAGGACAATAACTTCGACGGAGTTCGCTATGAGGCAGGCTTTATTCCTAATAACCCAAATGCATTTACATCTAATGTGAGTAACATCGGAGCTTATGTATCCGGCGAGCTAAATCCGACTGATAAGCTTAAAGCTGTTGTAGGTATTAGAATGGAAAACTACGTTCAACGGTACACCGGGACTAACCAAAATAGTACTATTGTCTTTGACAACGAAGAGGTGCTGAATGAGTTGGATTTCTTCCCTACCCTTAATTTGATTTACTCACTAAAGGATGGACAGAATCTTAGGTTCTCTGCAACAAGAACTATTGCAAGACCTTCTTTCAAGGAGCTTTCTTTTGCTGAGATTCTTGATCCAATTACTGGTAGAACATTCATTGGTGGTTTGTTTAAAGAAACTACCAATGGCGGACAAGACGTACTTTGGGACGGTAATTTGACTCCTACTCGAATCAATAACTTTGATTTGAGATGGGAGCTATTCCAGGAAAGAGGGCAGATGTTCTCTGTAAGTGCATTCTACAAGACATTTGATAGACCAATCGAGATTGTTCAATTCCTTTCTGCTCCTGGATCTTTCCAGCCAAGAAACGTAGGAAATGGTACCGTTGCTGGATTGGAATTTGAATTCAGAAAGTCTTTGAAATTCATCACACCATCATTGGAGAATTTCAGCTGGAACACCAACGTAACCGTGACTGAGTCAAGAATTAAGATGTCTGAGTCTGAGTTCCTTTCAAGAAGTCTTACGGCTAAGGAAGGTCAGACAATTGATGATACTCGTGAGATGGCAGGACAAGCTCCATTCATCATTAATACAGGACTTAGCTATGTTGATTTCAACCGAGGCTGGGATGGTGGTGTATTCTACAATGTTCAGGGTCCAACTCTTAACTATGTAGGATTCGGTAACCTTACCGATAACTTCACTGTACCTTTCCACAGTTTGAATATCAATGTCAATAAAACTTTCGGTGCGGATGAAAGAATCCAGGCGGGAATTGGAGTAGAGAACCTGCTTAACTCAAAGAGAGAGTTTGTATTCCAATCTTTCCAAGCACAGGATCAGATCTTTACAAGTCTTGCTCCAGGAACTGCAGTAAGCTTTAGAGTAGGATTTTCTTTCTAAGGAAATAATAAATAGTTGAGAAGAGCTCCGGATTTTATCTGGAGCTTTTTTTATGTCAACCTTCGAATGATTTCTTCTTCTTGGGGATATTCCTTCAAGAGATCATCAGTCTCGAAAAGCTCGAAATCAGCAAAATCAAATCCAGGAGCTACGGCGCATGAAACTAAAGCATAGCTATGTGGGGCATCCACCGTGCTACCAAAAATCACTTCCTTTTTGACTAAATGATGAGGGCTAAGACCTTCTGATACTGTACCTAGTTTCAATTCCTTATGACCATTCGAATCTAGGGTGTGAATTGTAAGGGGGCTTCCTTCATGGAAATACCAGTGTTCATCACTTTTGATTCTGTGGAAATGACTCACGTTTTCAGAGGTGAGTAAAAAATAAATCGAAGTCATCAAGTTCCGATCGCCTGAGGGGGTGGAAATGGAATCTTCAGCCCTGTAGGTTTCCTTGTAAAAACCCCCTTCGGGATGTGGCAATAAGCCAAGCTTGTCGACCAAATATTGAATCCTTTCCTGTGTATCCATCCTTTAGGAATAAGCTTCTTGGAGGATCCCAACAATTCTTTCTGCCGTCTTTCCATCCCATAGCGGGATTCCCTGATATTCTTTCCATTCGCCTCTCATGATCTTCTCCAGATAAGGCTTCAATTTAGCAGGGTCAGTTCCTACCAGCTCATTGGTACCTAGGTGAATGGTCTCTGCTCGTTCGGTATTGTCTCTTAGGGTTACACATGGAACATTCATGACCGAAGCTTCTTCAGTAATTCCACCGGAGTCAGTAATCACCCCTTTGGCATTTTTTACCAGATAATTGAACTCCAGATAACCCAGTGGTTCTGTCATGTGCAGGTTTGGAGCATCTATTCCAAGATTCTTCAAGTTCTTGGCCGTTCTGGGATGTACCGGAAAGATTATTGGCAATCCCTCTGTCCCTTCCAGAATCGCATCAATCATTGCCTTCAATTGTTGTTCCTGATCAACATTTGCTGGCCTGTGCATGGTCATGACAAAGTAGTGTCTTTTCTCAAGAGAATCGAACAAGTCACCCTCAGGCGGCCTGAATCTAGGCATCTGAGCCTTGAGGGTATCAATCATGGTATTACCTACAAAATGAATCTTTCCTTCAGGGACGCCTGCCTTTCTAAGATTGGTGTTTGCGATCTCAGATGTAGTAAAAAAATGATCCGTAATCGAATCAGTTACCATTCTGTTTATTTCCTCAGGCATACTTAAGTCCCCGGATCGAATTCCTCCCTCTACATGCGCCACATCAATTTTCAGTTTTTTTGCGGCGATAGAACAAGCCAAGGTGGAAGTCACATCACCGACTACAAGGACAAGGTCGGTTGGATTCTCCATAAGTTCCTTTTCAAAAGCTATCATGATGGAAGCAGTTTGTTCCGCTTGGGTTCCACCACCACCTCCCAGATTAGCATCGGGCTCTGGGATATTAAGCTGTTCGAAAAAGTCCCCGGACATTTTCTTGTCATAATGCTGCCCAGTATGTACTAGCCTGAATGACAGAGATGGATCTTCTTTTTTAGCCTTTTGGAGCTGGTGGATCATGGGGGCGATTTTCATAAAATTTGGCCTCGCTCCCGCCACTAGTGTGAATCTTGCCATGAATGGAAATTATTTGCGTAAAAATAGTAATACTGAGCTTTTTGAGGCTAAAAACTCGAATAACATATGCTTAGGACTAAGGGTTTTTTGTTTATTTGTGTTCAGGCTTTTTTCCAAAGTGCATGAAGGACTATCGTTGGCTGTGGCAGCTGTGTATTATCCCCCTGTTTTATCTTTCTTTTTCTTGTACAGACACCCTTGAATCTACAGTGGTGGTCTATGACAATGATTTCTCAGATCTTGATTTAGCAGGGTTTGATAGTGCGCGTTTGTTCATTTTTCAGGATGATACTATTTCAGGGTTTTACCATAATGAGGCTATTACCTTAAGGCTGGAGGATTTACCAAGTCATAACATCATGAAAGTCACAGTGGACATTCTAGTGCATGATAGTTGGGACGGGAATCCTGATGATGGTCAATCAGGCCCTGATTATTGGGTTATGGCTTTCGATCAGCAAGAAGTAGTGAGGACGACCTTTTCTAATTCTCCTTGTGAATCTACCTTTTGTCTTTATCAGTCCTATCCAGATGATTTTGTGAGGCAGAATCGCCCTAAGTCTGGAGCGGTAAGGACAAATATGCCTGGATTATGCCTCTTTGGAGCCTTTCCTAACTATACCACTCAATATAGCATAGTCCGCTTGATAGAGCATACCAATTCGGATATTGATATCATGATGAAAGATGAGTTGAGGCAGGAGGGAATTCCAGATCCGGTTTGCGATGAATCATGGTCTATTGCAAGTATTAAAGTTGAAGCACAGGTTGTTAATTGATGAAGAGGAGGCTTAAAGGCATATTGATTTTTGGATTATTCCTGTTGTCTGGACTGGTAGAGTTAAGCGCTCAAACAGTACCAGTTGGTATGCCATTATTGGATGATTATATCCGTCGTGCCCAACTTCTTGGCGATGTGGATTCTTTGTCATCGTTTATGATCCGACCTATTTATCCTACTGAAGCATTCGGTGTGGAGAACGGGTTCGATTTGGATAGCTCAGTGGTTGATATGGACCTGAGTCTAGTGAACAGGCGTTTTGGCAAGGAAGGTCAGGGGAAGCTTCTGCTGATGCCGGCCGTCTATAAATTACAGTACAATTCTACGTATGCCTTTGGTGTAAATGATGGCGCTTTTATCCCTAACCGTGGATTCCAACAAATTATTAGTGCTGGGGCATATGCAGAATGGGGTAGGGTAAGCCTGCAGTTTCAGCCAGAATTATTGATGGCGCAAAACCAGGATTACATTGGTTTTCCCATAGAGCATCAGGCTACCGTGCTCTTCTATCATGAGTTTATGAACCGGATAGATATGCCTGAGCAATTCGGTACCGGTGCTTATAACAAATTCTATTTAGGCCAGTCCAGCCTGAGGGTCAACTTTGACGAAGTCTCCTTTGGATTTTCAACAGAAAACCTTTGGTGGGGTCCTGGAAAAAGAAATTCGCTTGTCCTAGGGAATAATGCCCCTGGATTCCTTCATTTCACGGCAAATACAAGGAAACCAATTCAAAGTAAGATTGGATCTTTTGAGGGTCAATTTATAGCCGGTTTCCTTAGGGAATCGGGCTATCTGCCTCCTCATTCTGATTATTCTATTCAGGAGAATCCAGTCTATATTCCAAAACCCGAAAATGGTAATAGGTATCTGTCTGGAATAATTTTCACCTATCAACCCAAGTGGGTTCCAGGCCTGTTCGTTGGTTATAGTAGCGTGAACAACGTGTATTCACAGGATATAGAAACTCTGGGTGATCTGATTCCAATTTTTAATGGACAGAAGGGATTGTATTCTGTAGAGAATCCGACTAGAGAGAAAAGACAGCAGTTCAGCTCTGGATTTTTTAGATGGATGTCAGCAAATGGGCATTTTGAGTTTTACGGTGAATATGGAACAAGAGGAAATCAAAGAAGGATTAATGATTTTTTGATCACTCCTGAATCAGGAAGAGCATTCACCTTTGGATTCTCTCACCTTATGTCATTAAAGAAGCCTGGTCATTATTTCCAGATTAGTTCTGAAATGACCCAGACTGGTCAGACCATAAGGGATGATATTAGGTCCTTGAGGTCGTGGTATCTACATGATCATGTGCAGCATGGCTACACACATAATGGTCAAGTGCTGGGCGTAGGAAATGGTCCTGGGAGCAACGTGATTTTTGCAGAGTTTGCCTGGGTAAATGGTATGCGTCGAGTTGGTTTTCAGATAGAGAGAATCGTTTACAACAATGACTTCTACTACTATCGATACGAGGCTTCTAAAGACTTTAGAAATAAATATGTGGATATCGTCCCCTCAGTTGTGGCAGATTGGCGATTCGGTAATTTGCTACTCAATGCGAGATTCCAATACGTGAATACCTTGAATTATAAGTGGTTCCTGGAGAATCAGCCCGATCAATATTTTGTGCCTGGATATGACCGAAAGAACTTCGTTGGCCAGGTTGGGGTTGCATATTTATTCAGATAAATCTTTTGAGTATGAAAGTTGAAAAGGATAAAGTTGTAGGGATCTCTTATCACTTGAAGGCAGACGATGGAGAGTCCGGTATGCAGCCTTGGGAGGATGTTCCGGAGACAGCACCATTTTTATTTCTTGTGGGTAGTGATTCCGTCTTCCCAAAATTTGAAGAAGCTCTTTTAGGTAAATCTGCAGGCGATGAGTTTTCTGTTTTCCTAGGATACCAGGATGCCTATGGAGATTATTACGAGGAGAGAAAGACCATTATTCCCAAAGCTAACTTTAAGCAGGAAGGCAAAAAGAATAAGGACATGCTCAAAGTAGGGCGTGTCATTCCTATGCAGGATGAGAAAGGTGGGCAAATCAAAGGTGAGATAACCAAGGTAGATTATATGGGGGTACATATGGATTTCAATCCACCTTTAGCAGGTTATGATTTACTATTTGAAGGCAAGGTGATAAGCGTAAGGGACGCAGAGAAGGAGGAAATAGAACATGGCCATGCTCATGGGCCTGGAGGGCATCAGCACTAAAGCTTTATTCTTCTAAGCTACTTAAAGTGCTTCCAGAGGCCAGATCTTCTGACAAACTTTGGAGCCCAGCGATTCTATCAGATCGATAAAGAGCATATGCTTTTTGCAATTGTCTGGAAGCTCTCAGATACTTCTGGGAATTAAAATCCAGAATGGCATCGTTGTAATAAAGGAGCCCTGCAAGCTGGGTAAGGTTTACTTTTCTAAAAATCGAATTATCGGAGATGTCAATCTCTGAGTTACCTATCCTCGTGTTAAGGGAAGCTAATTTTGCATTCTCTTTTGGTTTGTAGGAATCAAGGTAGGCCTGAACTTCTGACGTTGAGCTGATCATGCCTCCTACTGGTAAGGTGCTTTCCAGAATTATATTTTTTCCATCAAGACTCACCATGATAAATACATGGTAATCCGTTTCAATAATATCATAATCAAAACCGAACTCATTAAGAAGTATGCCCAAGGCGGCGGAGCCACTCACACAATCAAAATTTCCTTCAGAGAGCATGGCATTGAAAGTTGAATGCTGCTCGTAGTTTCTAAAAAGGGTCTTGTGTGATTTTTGGAAGAGGTAGCGAATGAAATTATAATCCTTTTTAGTCTTCAATCTCTTTTCCTTCAGGTCGGCATAAAGGATATTCCATTCTTCTAAAGAATTCTCTTGAATAGCATCAACTGCCTGAAAAAGCATTATTGGATCTGATTTTCCTTGCTTCCACAACTCGAACTCTAACTCATTATCAAATATCTGTGGTTGTTCAGGAATAGATTCCTGGCCAACACAGATTTGACTAAGTAGTAGAAGGGAGAATAATATGGAGAGATTTTTCAGCAAGCCTATATGATGTCAATATTACCTTGTTAATATAAAGTTAACAATTACGTAACATTAACCAAAATTATGCCGAAATGGTTAATATTCAGATAATATTAGCGATGGTGATAGGGCTCGTTCCTTAGAATAGTAAATGCCCTATACAGCTGTTCGATGATAAATGGGCGTATCATCTGGTGAGAAAAGGTCATTTTCGAAAGAGAGATTTTTCCTTGTGCTTTGGAATAAACCTCCTGTGAAAAGCCATAAGGACCTCCCACTACCAGCACCATCCTTTTGATTCCACTATTCATCTTTTTCTGAAGGAATGAGGAAAAACCTACAGAGTCCATCTCCTTCCCATTTTCATCGAGGAGTACCAATTGATCAGTCGTAGATAACTTGCTGAGAATTAAGCTACCTTCTTTCTCTTTTTGCACAGTCTCAGACATAGATTTAGAATTTTTCAAATCCGGAATCACCTCGAGCTCAAACTTGATATAGTGACCTAGCCTCTTGGCATATTCCTCACTAAGGGACATGATAGATGAATTATCTGTTTTACCGATTACAAGAAGTTTGATTTGCATGATGGAATGGAGGTCTTTTTCTATTTAAAATTGGAAAATCTCTTCAAAATATTTAACCATTCAAAGTTCGAAAAGTCCGTTCCTCCCTGAAAATGATCGATTTAGAAATTGTTTAGAATTCGAAAAAAAACAAAGAATGGAGGTCTCTGTTTTACCCCCACAACCAATTATTTAATTTCATCATGAAAAAATTTGCAAGCATTCTGTTGGTAGCTGTGGTGTTCGTAGCATCAAGTTTTACCACTAAAAATGAAAAGGTACATGAAGTAGAAGCTGATATCGTAGATCTTGCTGTTTCGCAGGATTTCCTATCAACTTTAGTAGCAGCTGTCCAGGCTGGAGAATTAGTTGACGTGTTGAAGAGTGACGGACCATTTACCGTTTTCGCACCTACCAATGAGGCTTTCGCAAAGCTTCCTGCAGGAACTGTTGAAAATCTTTTGAAGCCAGAGAATAAGGATCAGCTTGTTGCTGTTTTAACTTATCATGTGGTACCAGGAAAAGTAATGTCTAGCGACCTTTCAAATGGTATGAAGGCAAAGACTGTTCAGGGAAGTGAAATCACTATCAAATTAGAAGGTGGTAAGGCGATGGTAAATGACGCTACTGTAACTGCAGCTGATATCGCTGCTTCTAACGGTGTAGTACACGTAATCGATACAGTGATTCTTCCTCCTATGTAGGAATCCGCATTTCATAAAAAAAGCCCTGAATTTCTTCAGGGCTTTTTTTATTTGATCAATTCTTTACGTTTAAGAATCGTCTCGAGAAATTTTCTTTCGTTATCCGAGTTGAAAATCTTAAATGGAAGGTGAATAAATTGAGCTTTAGACATATAGAGAATGAATGCATCTTTTTTCATTTCAGCTCTCTTTATCATGTTCCATTGGATAGGCATTCCTTGCTTGGAGTTTAACTTCATTAGAATCTGCCTACTATCAATTTCATAAGCCAAACGCTCAAAAATGGTCTTGTTTTGCTCCATCTGAGTCACCCCGGTAAATTGGATAGTCCAAAACAAAACATAGAGCCCATAAGCGATCACTGCTCCAATAATCCACCACATGGAAGGAATCCAGAAATAGCCTGCACATATGGCTAAAGCAATTAAGATAACCCACCATTGTTCCTTGAGAACATTAGCCAGGCCAGTCTTAATATAGGTGCCTGTGGCAAGTTGATATTTTTTGGTTTTTATAATCATCTCATCATCTCTTTTTCAGCTCGCAAATATCCTGTTTAAGTAGGGATTAAGCAAGGTATTTTCACCATTAGCCAATAATCTCAATCAAACTACTTTGGCCTTTAGTGGTTTTATTTTGACGAATTACTATATTATTACAAAGTTTTAGTGATGAGCAGTTTAGTCATTGATTTGTTTCTTCTGGGTATTGCCTATGTGATCATGATTTACTTCGTGGCTACGATGACAAAGAATTCCCTTAGGAGAAAGAATGATAGCGGGGATGATGGAGATGGTGGAATTGAATTGACGGCTCCTCCTAAGATTGATTTACCACCAGGTGTGATGTGGCCGAAAGATACTCCTACTCATAAAAGAGAGCCGGAGCCCGTAGAAGCTTAGCTACATTTATCACAAACCCCCTGTACTAGTAGACTCATCTCTTTTTTCTCATATCCTTGAGGTAATGAAATGGAGGGGAGTTTTATGGATTCTATACAAACAGTTTCCTGGCACTTCTCACATTTAAAGTGAACATGCTCATGGCTATGCTCATGCTCTTCATCATCATGGCTGCACAGGGCATATTTGGTCACTCCCTGGTCATCAAGAACCTTATGAACAACATCTTTATCAACAAAGGTCTTCAGGGATCTGTAAATAGTGACACGGTCAAAGTGATTGTCAAGCGCATCTTCCAAATCTCCGTGTGATAAAGCCACGCGTTTTTCTAGAAATTCATTGATGATTTCTATCCTACAATCCGTGATTCTCAATTTATGATCCTTAAGTATCGAAAGTGAGTCTGCCATAGGGAGGACAATTTAAGTCATATTTAAACCATCTAAAACAAAAAAGGGTGCCCATTGGACACCCTTTTTCTCAGTTTCAAGATTTTTATTTTGGCTCGAGAACCATGTTCACTCGCTCAAGCGCATCTTCCAGGTGAAGCTTAGACATCTTGTCTGAAGTTCTTGGAATTGCCGCTTTGATTTGCTTCTGTAGGGTATTTAGCTCACCCCTTACCATTGGTCTGATATCAGATTGGCTTGCATTGATCTGAGGCCCAAAGAACCTTCTAAATCTAGCAGGAACAGGAGCAACGTCACCAGTCATAAGAAGCTCAAGTCTTTCAATATGGGCTCTCTGTAGAGCTCTTCTATGCACATCAATAGTTCTGCCTCTGGAAAGCTCTGTCCAAATACCATCTCTTAAGTCATCAAATAACTCAATCATAGTATAGGCCTCATCTCCATTAAGAGCTTCATTTTCGATCACTCGACCAAGTCTTCCCCACTCAAGAATTCCATTCAAGGTACCGACTTGTAAGGATCTGATTCTTTCCAAAGCACCGAAATCACCAGTTCTGGAAATGATTTCTTCCTGCATCATCCACTCAGGGGTAGCAAATAGGTGCTCATTAAGGAATGCAACTGCGGAAGATTGGATATCCTTGGAAGTGTGGGTATATACTTGCTCTTCCTGACCCGTTGCTCTGTAGTACTCTTCTACGCCACCGATATTAGTTCTTACGTGACCCATGTAACGGTTAAATTGGCCAATTACCTGACCATACATCTCTTCAAGATCATCGAAGTTCTTATATGGCTTATCATCTTCAGCGGTCCACTCCATAAGGTTCGGCATGATTCGCTTTAGATTCTTAATACCATATTCAGAAGCTAGCATTGAGTTATCTCCAAGGTCTTCGCTTTGGGCAGTTGGATCATATCTGTTGCCCTGACGACCATATCTGTATACCGGATCATTAGCTTTCTCGGTAATCCACTTGTCCAAAGTTGGAAGTTCATCTTCAGGAGTGGCAGCATCAAGGATAGGTCTATATCCCCAAGCAATAGAATACTTGTCATAAGGACCTACGTTTGGCATCAGGCTAACACCTTCATCTTCAGGCTGAGCCACATAGTTGAATCTGGCATAGTCCATAATAGATGGAGCAGTACCCATTTCCTTAGTGAATTCAGGATCTCTCAGCTTCTCTACTGGATAAGAGTGAGAAGAGGCAAAGTTATGAGGAAGACCCAGGGTGTGACCTACTTCATGCGCAGATACAAATCTGATCAATCTACCCATGACTTCATCCTTGAATTTTACGCTCCTTGCTTCAGGGTTGATAGCAGCAGTTTGTACGAAGAACCAGTTTCTCAATAGGTTCATCACGTTATGATACCATCCGATATCTGATTCAATGATTTCACCACTTCTTGGGTCCGATACGTGAGGGCCGTAAGCGTTTTGGATATCAGAGGCGAAGTATCTGATCACAGAATATCTCGCATCTTCAGGGCTCCAGGTTGGATCCTCTTCTTTGGTAGGTGCTTCTTTTGCGATGATCGCATTCTTGAAACCTGCTTGCTCAAAAGCTGCCTGCCAATCTTCAACACCTTGCTTCAAATATGGAACCCACTTCTTTGGAGTAGCAGGATCGATATAATAAACGATTTGCTTCTTTGGTTCTACAAGTTCACCGTTTCTGAACTTGTCCATATCCTCTTCCTTCACTTCAAGTCTCCATCTGTCAAGGAAGGTTCTGCTTTCAGCTTTCTGTGCATCTGCACCGAAGTCTACAATTGATCGGCTGAACCAACCAACACGCTGGTCACCAAGTCTCTGCTTCATTGGCTCCTTTGGAAGAAGAACCATTGAGGTATTCATTTCCAAAGTGATAGATCCAGTTGAGCTGTTTGATGGTGGCTGACTAGCCAAATATGTTTTCACATATCTAGCCTCAATATTAATTGGATAAGGGTTGATATGCTCAATGTATGATCTGGCTGCGTCTAATCTAGTAACTCTATACTGAGTTCTTCGTCCTCTTGGAAGACCAAGGGCCTGAACATCTTTCCCGAATAAATCAGTAACATCGATGACAATACCAGTAGAGTCTGTGGCATTCGATTTTACAGGGAATCTCTGAAGAAGAGGCTCAAGGTTAGAGTTTTCTACGGCCTGTGCGATTGGTAGGGAGTCTGCCGCAAAATTATTTACAGACTTAATCTTAAGGAGAATATCATCCTTATTTCTTTCCCAGTTAACCATTAAAGTGTTGGTGCGCTCACCTCCGTAACCAATACCATCAGCAGTCTTCGAGATGGTCACAACCATCAACATGTCTCTACCGAGAAGAGAATCTTGTAATTCGTAGAAGTACTTATCGTCAACTTGGTGAACCTTGAAAAGTCCTTCTTTGGTCTTAGCTTCTTTGGTAATTACTTTACCATAAGGCTGTGGCCCTTTTTTAGGCCCTGGCTTGGCCTTTGGTTTAGCTGGTGCTGCAGCCTCAGTCTGTCCCTTCTTTTTCTTTTTTTTCTTCTGGGCTAAAGTATCTCCTGAATAGAGGGACATACTTAAAACCCCAAGGGCCATGACCGCCAGGCGCAATAAGCTTGGTAGTTGTTTTATCATAGTTAATTTTGGTTTTGTTTCAGAAATAAAATAACCTTCAATTTCTCACACGAGACCCCTATGTAACCTATTTTTTGATAAACGGTTTAATCATCAAATCAATAGCTCAGAAGTGAAATCAAAACGGCAAGTTGTAGTCATAGGTGGAGGGTTAGCCGGCTTGGTTTCGGC
>CAZLUY010000537.1:0-2585 GCA_964562785.1 uncultured Limnohabitans sp.
GTCTGAGAGTCATCTGAAACAGGAAAAACACGGCCATCATCCTCAATTTTCAAGGCTACTCCCCTCTTTTCAAACCAATCCATCGCCTCTTGTGAGGAGAATTTTGGAAAGATCTTTTTCAGAAATTTCTCTCCTCTCGGATAGTTTTTAACGAGCTCTGAAATAGATAAGGGACGATGGGTAACATTGCACCTACCTCCCCCTGAAATCTTAACCTTAGCCAAAAGCTTGGAAGATTTTTCAAAGAGATGAACTTCATGATCAGCCGAGCTTGCCCAAATTGCTGAGAAAAAGCCAGCAGCTCCACCTCCAATTACACCTATCTTCGTTTTTGACATTCCTTTAACTCTTGATCTAATCTCTCACGATAATATGCTTTTTTCTATTTGGACTTACCTTTTGCATAAAAAGAAATGCCGTCAATCAATTCAAGGACAAAAGAAAATCTATCGGTCTTATATTGAAAGCAATTAAATCCCCTTCACCAAGCCTATGAAAAAGTTCTTCAAGATCCTCGCAAAAGTACTCGGGGTAATCATTCTATTGGTCATAGTCGCAGTAGTAACATTAATTTTTATAGCCAGAAGGCCACCAGTTTGGGATAGTTTGGAAGGTCACAATTCTATTCAAGAAACAATGCAATCGGAAAAGTTTACAAGACAGGAAAACATCAAATGGGCTAGCCCTGATGGGTTTGACTTGACCATGGATATTTTAACTCCAAACACAGGAAAAGAATCGTATCCGGTGGTAGTTATTTTCCATGGCGGGGGTTGGCTAATCAATGATAATAGCATCATGGATTCCATGTCAGAGTATCTGGCAACAAATGGTGAATTCGTGGTTTGTAATGTGAACTACCGACTCTTAGTGGATCAGGAAAACACGGTTCTATTTAATGAAATTGTTGAGGATGCATTCGGAGCTGTTCTTTGGGCAAAGGCCAATATTGCGAATTACAAGGGCAATCCAGACCAAATCGTTGTAACTGGAGACAGTGCTGGAGCACATTTGTCTGCCATGGTTGCTCTACAGGGAGATCATTTATCTAGCCTCGGATTTGGTGATAGTCCATCAGGCTTCAATCCAAGTTGGTTACCTGCAGGAAAAAGCGCGGAGGACATTCTTGCCGAAGATGGCATGAAGGTACAGGGCGCTCTCTTGAGTTATGGTGTCTATGATCTCTATGGGTCTGCAAAAGGTGGCTCAATGGGAGGTTTTGAAAGCTGGTCAAATATCTTTTGGGTAATTGGTTCAGGTAGTCCCAGACCAGTTTTTGGAGAGCATATCAATGTAGAAGAAAATCCAGAGTTCTATAAGAAAGTCTCTCCTCTCTACAATATTCCTGATGCCAAGGAAAAGGCCTTACCGCCAATACTATTGACTGGCGCTGAATTGGATATAGTGGCTTCACCTGAGCTGATTAAAGAGTTTACTCAAAAGCTTAAGGATGCCGGTCATAACGACGTGAGCTATTTGGAATTTCCGGGATTGAATCATGCTTTTCTTGACTCAGGAGATAGTTTCGAAGAATTAGCACCGGGCCCCTTAGATCAAATGATCGCCTTTATGGATGAGGTTTTTTCTAGAGCTCCATTGGAGGAATCTGAAGAAAACAATTAATCCAGAATAGGATTAAGTATGGGGAATGACAATTTAAATGAATGATTCATATTTAATTGATTTTCAATTATTTATGTAATTTTATTTAAAGCTTTAATGATTTTTTAAACACTAAGATTATCCCACTTTGTAAAATTTAACTTCGTAGAAGTCTTAGTTTTGTTTTCTTGCTTTAGAATTTGTAGCTGCTAGAACCGGTGAAAAGAATACTTAAAATCTCCCTTCTTTATTTCCTTCTTATTAGTCTTCAAGGAATTTCTCCATCCTTTGGTCAGGGTTTGCCCAACTTAGGTCAAACCGATAGCTGGATGAAAGGTGCTTTGGCAGCAATGGAAAGAAATGACTTTGAGACAGCTAACAATATTTTCAGAAACCTTATTGACTCTGGGCTACCTCTACCGGAAGAGATGCCATATTATTTCGCAGAAACTCTTTACGAATTAGATCAATACGACAACAGCGTAAACTTTCTGAACAAATATCTAGAGTTAACAGGCTTTACTGGAGAAAATTACGAAGGCGCACGTGAATTAAAAGAACGTCTTTCTGAGCCCCTAAAGGCTATTCAGGTCTGCCGTCTTTGTGATCGACGGGGCTATAGATATAAAACCTGTTTTACCTGCGAAGGTAAACAGGAGATTGAGCAAAACTGTGACTATTGTAAAGCCAAAGGAGTGGTTGGTTGTAGCCGTTGTGCCGGAAGTGGAATGATTACCAAAGTCAACGTCTTTAACATTGTAGAGTATTTTGAATGCGAAAGATGCTCCGCAAAAGGCAGACTTACATGCCCGGTTTGTGAGGGAAGCAAAAAAGAAGTCAGCGCCTGTAAGACCTGTTCAGGTTCCGGGACTTTAGCTTCAGATCAAATTTGTGATCATGAACCTCACGAAGCGCATGAGCCACAAGTCATGGGATTCTTAAACATAAAGCATTAAAAAAGCCCCGATTCCCCGGGGCTTTTT
>CAZLUY010000538.1:0-2419 GCA_964562785.1 uncultured Limnohabitans sp.
AGGAATGGGTTTAGCACTTGCGGCTGTTGCCAAAGGCTACAAGTGCATTTTCACAATGGCTGATAAGCAAAGTCAAGAGAAAATCGATATCCTGAAAGCAGTAGGAGCAGAGGTAATTGTCTGCCCAACTAACGTTTCGCCAGACGATCCGAGATCTTATTATTCCGTTGCCAAGAAGTTGAATGAGGATATTCCAAATTCATTTTATCCTAATCAATACGACAACCTATCGAACACGGCGGCCCATTATGAGACAACTGGTCCAGAAATATGGAGAGATACCGAGGGTAAGATTACTCATTACGCTGCAGGTGTAGGTACAGGTGGATCTATGTGTGGTACGGCGACTTACCTGAAAGAACAAAATCCAGACATTGTCACGGTGGGAATTGATACTTATGGTTCAGTTTTCAAGAAATATAAGGAGACTGGTGTTTTTGATGAGAAGGAAGTTTACCCATACCTCACGGAAGGTATTGGGGAGGATATCCTACCAAAGAATGTCAATTTTGATGTGATTGATCATTTTGTGAAGGTTACTGATAAGGACTCTGCAGTGATGACGAGAAGAATGGCAAGAGAAGAAGGCTTGTTCATTGGATGGTCCTGCGGAGCAGCTGTTCATGGAGCCTTGGAATATGCGAAGGAGAATTTGAAGGAGGGAGACAGAATGGTGATTATCCTTCCTGACCATGGAACCAGATATCTAGGCAAGGTGTATAACGATGACTGGATGCGGAATCACGGCTTCTTGGAGGACAAAAGCTTCTCCACGGCGCGAGATATTATTGCTAATCGTAATGGGCAATACTCCTTAGTTTCATCACAGCAAACGGATTCGGTAAAAAGTGCTATCGAGCTGATGAATGATACTAGCGTTTCTCAAATTCCAGTTATGGAGAACGGAGAGGTAGTTGGTTCGCTTACTGATAATAAGTTATTGGCCAGAATAATTGAAAACCCTTCATTGAAGGATGCTAAGGTTACTGACGTAATGGAGGAGTCTATGCATTTCGTGGCTTTGGATAGTACATTGGATGTTTTGTCTTCCATGGTTGAAAAAGAAAAAGCTGTTTTGGTTAGAGATCAATCCGAGAAGATTCACATCATTACCAAACATGATATCCTTGATGCCTTCACGAGGTAAAAATTATGGATAGACTAAAGCTGGAGCAGATTATTGCTCGAGGAGTAGATTTTGATATTCAGAAAACCATAGAAAGGGGCTTTGATATCTTTAAGCAAAACCCATTGATGCATATGGGTTTTACTCTGCTCATTATGGGCCTCCAGTTTCTATTCACCTTTTATCTGGAGGACTTTGCTTTCATAAACACGATCTTCCTCAGTCCACCTTTGCTCGTTGGTTTTTATCTCGTAGCGAACCGAGTCACTCAAAGGGAGTTTGTAGATTTCCCGAATTTCTTTGATGGATTTAAGTATTGGGTTCCGGTTGTTCTGATTAACCTGATTAGCAGCATTCTTACCGTCTTAGGAATTTTGTTATTTGTAATTCCGGGTATATATCTGGGAGTCAGCTATATGTTCTGCCTGTTATTCGGAATTTTCGGAGGCTTCGAGTTTTGGACAAGTATGGAACTTAGTAGGAGGCTGGTAACTAGAAATTGGGTTAAATTCTTTCTCTTGGTTCTTGTGTTCGTTTTGATCAATGCCCTTGGAATTCTGGCCCTTGGAGTGGGGATCTTAATTTCTCTTCCAGTGACTTACCTCTCGATTTATGGCCTCTTTGAGGAGCTGACACATGAGGCGGCGGTGTTCGAGGAAGAATGATTATTCGTGGGTTAGGATCATTGCTTCCAGCCTGTTTCGACCTTTTTCCAATAGTTCATTAATCGAGTCTGGATCAGCCCCTTTGGAAGGTTTTATGGCTTCAGAGAAAATCACCTTGACCTTTCCTGGGCTAAGAAGTAGAGAAGATTTTGGTAAGATTTTATCTGCACCGATGATGGCCATAGGTAGAATAGAGGTTTGAGTCTCAGCGGCTAATCGGAAAGCTCCATGCTTAAACGGGAGCAAGGTCTCCTCTGAATCATTTCTTGTTCCTTCTGGAGCGATCATAACAGAAGTTCCTCTTTTGATTATTTCGGTTACCCGCTCTAAACTTTTTTTCCTCGACTCAGGATTGGACCTGTCCACCCAGACGGCCACTTTGCCCACGACCTGACCGAAAATAGGGATTTTTGAAAGCTCCTTTTTTCCAATGGCATTTACCTCTTTAGGTACAGTCATAGGGATGATCGGAGCATCGAGAAAGGAACGATGGTTAAAAATGAAAATGTAAGACTCGTCTTTTCTAATGTGCTCTTTACCCTCTATCTCATATCTAATTCCTGAAAGGAATGACCAGATTCCTGCCCAGAGCCTAATAAACACAAATGCGATCTTGTCGCCTTTTGGG
>CAZLUY010000539.1:0-2024 GCA_964562785.1 uncultured Limnohabitans sp.
TATCAAAAAGCACTGGAGCTAGATCCTGGAAATGCTTTGGCGACACTAGGTCTTCAGGAAGTTAATCGAGGAGGATCTGAAGATTTCCTGGATGATTTGAATGAGGCTGTGGAAAGCGATTATGCCAATTCTCAGACTTTCAAGCAACGAGGCTTTTACCGGCTAAATCATGGGGATTCTGAAGGTGCAATCGAAGATCTCAATGAAGCCCTGAGACTAGATCCCTATGACCCGGAGACTTATTACTATCGAGGGCGCGCTTTTTCAAACCTTGAGAATTTCGAGCAGTCGGAGCTGGATTTTTCAAATGCCATTCGAATCGACAGCAAGGATCATGAATTCTATCTTGCACGCGGCCAATCCAGATATAGGAAGGGCGAACTAAAGGAAGCAATGGCGGACTTCGTTATGGTAGTCACGATTGATCCAGCCCTTGCCACGGGATATTTTCATATGGGGATCACTAACCATAGAATGAATAGGCTCGACTTGGCTTGCCAAAATCTCCAAAAGGCTGAAGATTTGGGAATGCTTCAAGCAACCGATATACTCGAAAAAATCTGCAGGTAGACTATAATTGTTCAGTGGTTTTAACTTGTGCCGCTATCCAGGATGGCCTTGAGGAAGCCACGAAGGTAATTAATAGAACAGCCAAAGAAATCCATACAAAATCAGTCCAGATCATTTTCACGGGATAATCCTCAACCACGGCTGAGGATATACCCAGGGATACCAATCCAACGGTTTGCTGCAACCAACAAACAAGGAATCCAACAACAAGACCAATCAAGGCTCCACTTAGAGCAATCATAGATCCTTGTTTCATAAAAATTGTGCGAACCATTTTATCGGGAGCGCCCATCGCTTTCAGAATGGCAATGTCTTTCTTCTTTTCGATGGCAAGCATGCTGAGGGAAAAGAAAATGTTAAATGAGGCTATTCCAAGAATAAAAACCAAAGTCAAAAACACAAAAAACTTCTCAAGTCGAACAGTCCGCAGGAGACTTGCATGTTGCTGGTCCGCATTTTTGACAGCAAATCCATCCCCTAAGAACTCTTGTAATTCGTCCTGGACCGTAGAGATCCTGAATCCATCAGAAACCTTGACTTCGAGAGCCGTCCTTTTATCCCCATAATTCAACAAGTCACGAGTGAACTTAAGTGGAGCAATCACATATTCATCATCAAATTGACGCTCAATACTGAAATAGGCCCGAGGCTCTAGAACGCCTGATTCATACAATTGATTCGGATCCAAAGTCGCAGCACTTCGGGGCGCTTTAGGATAATACACCTTTAGTGGGGTATTCACATTTTCCAGACTAACTGATAAAAAGAACCCTACCCCTCTGCCGAGAATAGCTCCTGGTCTAATCTCAGTTCCAAGGGAAGTATCTCCCCAGAAATATCCTTTTGAAAATCTTTCCTGATCAAGGAAATTATCCGATACCCCCTTAATTCTGGCTACCACCTGATTATCCTGATACTCAAAAAGGGCATTGTCTTCAATGACTTCAGTCAGTACTTCAACCCCTTCCAGATTTTCTATTTCGGCTAGCCAATCCTCATTGACTTCGAAGCTTTTACCTTCAACCGCCTCTATCTTCAATTCGGCATCAAAACTGGCAAAAAGTCCTCGTATCAAATCCTCAAGACCATTAAAGACAGACATCACAATTACCAAAGCCATGGTTCCCACAGCTACTCCAATTATTGAAATAATGGATAGTACAGTGATGAAGTTTCGTTTCTTCTTACTTCGAAAGTATCGGGACGCTATGAAGGAGCTAAGTTGCAAGGATCACGATGGATTAATCCTCTTCCTCTTCATCCTCCTCAGATGCCTCAGGAATGTCTAGCTTATCAATAATCTTATCCATGTGCTGAGCATAGGCCGCTGAATCGTCAGGGAAAAATGCAATCTCTGGAATTACCCTAACCGATTTGCCAATTCGTTTGCCTAGTTGATGTCTGATCTGCTTTTTATGAGAATCTATTTTATCAAAGGTCTCTTCAGGATCCGT
>CAZLUY010000540.1:0-3127 GCA_964562785.1 uncultured Limnohabitans sp.
GTTTTTCGATGCAACGAATGATGGTTTCAAAGACCTTTTTGTAACGAATGGGTATTATCGAGACTACACCAATCGGGATTTTTTAAAATATAAGGGAGACTATTACTTCAAGCAGGCCGTAGCAAAGGAAAAAGCTGATACGCTTCATCTAGTCACGAGTATGACCTCCACCCCTATTTCCAACTATATTTTTGAAAATAATGGTGATCTGACCTTTCAGGATAAATCTGAGTCCTGGCAATTGAATAGTCCGGGATTTTCTAGTGGTGCAGCGTACTCAGACCTGGACAATGACGGAGACTTGGATCTAGTAGTTAACAATCTGAATGAGACTCCAGGGATATATGAAAACCAAAACAGCTCAGGAAATTATCTCAAACTTAGATTGAAGGGTACAGACAAAAACACATTTGGTATAGGAAGTAGAATCAAGATTTTCAGTGAAGGCGAGGTTCAAACGATGGATTTACAGAATGTGCGAGGCTTTCAATCTAGTGTCACTCCATTAGCTCATTTTGGTCTTGGTGATGCTGAGAAAATTGAAAAAATAGAAATAATCTGGCCAGATGGAGCTTACCAGGTGCTAGATCAAGTAGGCATCAACCAAACCCTTTTCGTTGAAAAAACGGACACTTCTAATGAGACTAACCCGGATAATGTAAAGGCTTACTTTTCCAGCACCACGGCCCCAGCCTTCAATTCAGGCACTGTAGGTTTTAATGATTTCAAAAGGCAACCACTCATGGTGACTATGCCTAGTTATATTTCTCCAGTGATGGCTCAGGCTGATCTGGATAAGGATGGTAACCCTGAGCTTTATCTGGGCGGAACTAAAGGTCAGCCCGGGCAAATTTTCAGCTGGAAAAATGGCGCCTGGGTTAACTATTCCGGTTTTCGTAGTGAATCAATCTACACGGATGCAGTCGCAATTTTCGGTGATGTCAACGGTGACGGTTTCGAAGATCTTTTCCTGGGAAGTGGAGGATTTCATGACTATATCAGTTCGGATGGTGGATTGCAGGATCGACTCTATCTGAATGATGGACAAGGAAACCTTAAGAAGGTTGCAGATTTCCCAGATTATAAATTCTCAACAGGAACTGCCCAATTTATTGACCTAAATGGCGATAATCATCTCGACCTTTTTGTGGGAGCGAGAATGATTCCAGGACGCTATCCTGAAGTAGTTGCAAGTGTGACCTTGATCAATGATGGCAATGGAGGATTCAGCTTAGTAGAAAATATTTTGCCTGAAGATGGTAAGCTAGGACTTGTTAGCTCATCTATTCTGACCGACTTGAATTCAGATGGCCGAGAGGATTTGATAATAGCTGGTGAGTTTATGCCACTAACATTTCTTATTAATTCCGGAATGAGGCTTGAGATATCTGATTCTTCTTTAATGGATGAATCTCTTTCAGGCTGGTGGACAAGTCTTAAGCAAGGAGATTTTGACGGAGATGGTGATATGGATCTGATTGCCGGGAACTTTGGGTGGAACTCCCAATTCGAAGCCAGCAAGGATAAAACACTTAGATTGTTCTCCTCAGATTTCGATCAGAATGGCTCGATAGATCCCATCTTGGAATGTTTTATCAAAGATTCACCATACCCATTTCCAAGTCGCGATGAACTTCTAGATCAAATGGTATCCATGCGAAGTAAATTCACCGACTATGAGTCTTACTCAGAAGCGACGGTTACTGATGTTCTTTCCTCGGAGCAGTTGGAACAAGCACAAATTCTAGAGGCCAACACCCTCACTTCCTATTACCTTGAAAATCAAAATGGGAAATTCGTTCCAAAGCCACTCCCCTCCTTATTGCAAACCTTCCCTATTTACAGTGTTTCTACGCTGGATGTGAATAAAGATGGTCATCTGGATTTCGTCGCAGGGGGCAATCAAAATTTTAACAGAATTCGGGTGGGTATGATCGATGCAAGTTTTGGAACAGTTTGCCTGGGAGATGGAAAAGGTAATTTTGAGGTGATTACACCTTCTGAATCAGGAATAGTGATCAAAGGAGATATCAAATCTATCCTTACCCTCGAAAATGAAAACATGGTTCTCTTTGGAATAAACCAGGGAGCAGTAAAGAGTTATAGACTTAATGATTAAGCGTTTACTTTTTTTTCTATGTTTCGTCATCATTTTGACGGAGGCGAAATCGACCGTTCAGGAAAGGAAAATCGATTCTTGGCCAGGCATATATGCTGAGAAACTTTTTCACTTAACTGAAGTAATGGTCACTGATGTGGCAAGCCCTCCCGTAGCGGCAAGGATCTATGCATATTCCACATTAGCCAGCTACCTCGCTTTTCCTTTCAACACCGAAGATCTCCTAAATAAAAATTTTCTTCCTGGGACATATCTTCCATTAAAGGTGAAGAATGAAAGGGAGTTAGCTTCTCCTGAATTTGCTTCAATCTACGCTATGCTGAAGGTAGGCGAAAGGATCATGCCCTCAGGTTACCTCTTGAAAGAAAAAATGGAGGCATGGGAAAAAGAGGCTCTAAAAGCTAAGCTTTTGAAGAAGAAGGACTTGGATGCACATATAGCATATGCAGAAGAAATCGCTAATCAAGTGATGGATATTGCCAACGCAGATGGGTACTTACAGCTGTCTACTCTCACGCGATACACCCCAACCAAAGAACCTGGGAAATGGTACCCTACCCCGCCAGCTTACATTGCTGCAGTGGAACCTGAATGGAAAACAATCAAGCCATTCTACCTTGAGGAGCTAGACTCTTTTGACCCAGAACCGATGGCTCCTTTCGATATGGAAACCGGCACTAGTTTCCGAACTCAACTGGATGAAATTATCGAGGTTACAAAAGATCTATCAGAAGAAGAGCAACTTATCGCCAATTTCTGGGATTGCAATCCTTTCATGGTAGATGTAACTGGACATATGGCGATTGGAATTAAAAAGATTAGCCCTGGAGGTCATTGGATTGGTATTACGGGTATTGCAGCAGAAATGGAAAACTTATCCTTCTTAGAGACTGCATACATTCATGCCTTGGTAGGAACAACCCTACACGATGCGTTTATCTCTTGCTGGAAGGCTAAATACGAAACAGATCGAATACGACCAGAGACAATCATCAATGAGCAACTGGA
>CAZLUY010000541.1:0-6256 GCA_964562785.1 uncultured Limnohabitans sp.
TTCTGCTTTTTGATCATCAAATGATAATCGCCCAAACCAGTAACCTTGAAAACACCAAAAGGCATATAATCGGTCTTTGCTGATTCTACCAGAGTTTGATAAATCTCCTCAGTAGTGGCATCAAAACTCTCTTCATCGCCCTTGCCTTCTACAGACAAATCCAGTATAGATTCGATCCCATAATCCGCTAGTTTCTTACAAGCTTGGATACTTTCGGCAATGCTTTCCCCTCCACAAAAATGTCCAAACATGGTCTGCTTCATGATCCCCTTAATGGGCAAACCAATTTTGAATGACAAATGGGTCAGAGTAATACCTAAATCAGAGATAAACTTATTATTCAAAAGGGCAAAAACAAGGTGCGTCCTTCTGAGCTCTGAGTCAGATTTAGAAGCAAAGGCTACTTCAAGGTTATCAAAAGAAACTTCGGATTTTACAGGCATATGATGCAAATAAAGGTGCAAAGATATCAAAAAAACCTCTTCAACTTCTTAATTGTTATGAATATTGAAACAGGAAAAAGACTTACTTTCCAAAGCCATAATTTGAATGGAACATTTAGCTAAATACACCTGTTTTCAGCCAAATCTAAAAACATGATTACCGACCTTTTTTCAGAGGAAGAGAACCAAAACCCAGAACCATTAATTATCTCCGGACCATGCAGTGTGGAGACCCCTGAGCAATTGAGACAAACTGTAAGCGGTTTGTATAATGAAGGAATCCGAGTTTTTCGAGGAGGAGTTTGGAAGCCGAGAACTAGGCCGGGTAGTTTTGAAGGTGTGGGAAGCATTGCCTTGCCTGGGATAAAGGAGGTGAAAGGGGAGTTTGATATTGAGTTCTCTATTGAAGTTGCCTCTAGTCAACATGTGGAAGAAGCCCTAAAACATGACATAGATATTTTATGGATAGGAGCAAGATCTACGGTTAATCCATTTACTGTCCAGGAAATAGCTGAGAGCCTTAGAGGTGTAGATGTTCCCGTTTTGATAAAGAACCCCGTAAATCCAGATTTGAGTTTATGGATAGGCGCGATAGAGAGAATAAAGAGAGTAGGCATACAGCAGGTGGCTGGAATTCATAGAGGCTTCAGTAATTATCGAGACAAGATTTACAGGAACTCCCCGCTTTGGCAAATTCCAATTGACCTTAAGGCAGAATTCCCGGATCTACCTTTGATTTGCGACCCTAGTCATATCTCAGGTCGGAGAGACCTTGTTCCCATTGTATCACAGAAAGCTTTAGATCTCAATTTCGATGGTTTGATGATCGAATCTCATGTAAACCCTGATGAGGCTTGGTCGGACGCTGCTCAGCAGCTTACCCCAGCAAATCTTGGGAATATGATTCGAAACCTTCAAACTAGGAAAGTCCATTTTGAGGGAGTAGACAAACAAGATCATCTGGAAGATATCAGATCTCAGATAGACCATGCGGATCATGAGCTACTTGAAGCCATTCAAAGAAGAATGGCTTTGGTAAAGAAAATCGGTGAATTCAAAAAATTGAATAACGTGGCAGTTCTGGATATGGAAAGATGGAAAGCTATTCTGGAGAGCAGACCAGAATGGGCCAGAGAGCTAGCCATTAACCCAAATCTTGCGACAGAAATCTTTGTCCTTTTACATCAGGAATCAATTAAGAAGCAGACAGAAATCCTTGATCAAAAGCCGAAGGTTAAATCTTAATTGTTTCTCTTACCTCATTAACAAAGCACAAAGTTTTTTTTAATTATTTTTATTCAGTCCTTTATTCTGAAATCATGAAATTTTCAGAATTAAATATCAAAAGGTCGCATATCTATTTATCCAGATAAGAATTTTATAATGAATTAGGATATTGATTATGGATTTTAGAACAGATTGATCAATTTCTGATTTTGTTTTTAATAAAGCAGAATATACATTTGGGACATGCTAATCTTTGCAGCGATATATTTTACCTTCTTTTACTTTTACTTTCGAAAGCAAAATCGAATCGGAGCTGCGTATTGTCTAGTCAAAAACTAAAGAAAATAAATTCACAAAAGCCCGATTCGAAAGAGTCGGGCTTTTTTCATTTAAGTGCATCACTATGAAATCACACAAACAAATCAAAGACTGGGGACTTGGCCTAAAGAGTCCATTGATCATCGCAGGGCCATGTAGTGCGGAATCACCTGAGCAGATCGAAAATATCTGTAAGGGAATGAAGGAGGCGAATGCTATTCCTGATTTATTTAGGGTTGGTATCTGGAAACCAAGAACCAGACCTGGAACATTTGAAGGAATCGGTGAGGAAGGTCTTCGATGGATGGAGATTGTAAGACATCACTTAAATATCCCAGTTACAACAGAGGTAGGAAATGCTGGTCATGTTGAAATTGCATTAAGGAACAAGGTGGATGTCCTTTGGATTGGGGCAAGAACAACCGTCAATCCTTTCGCTGTTCAGGAAATTGCCGATGCACTTCGAGGAGTGGACATTCCGGTAATGGTAAAAAACCCTATGAACCCAGACCTTGATCTGTGGATGGGTGCAATTGAGAGAATGCATGCAGTAGGAATCGAGAAATTGGCCGCTATCCATAGAGGTTTCTCCGATGCATATGACAAGCGATTCAGAAATAAACCTAATTGGTCCATGCCGATGCACTTGAAAAGAAAGTGGGAAGGCATGGAAGTGATCAATGATCCAAGCCACATCGTCGGCAAAAGAGATGGGATTCTTGAAGTTTCTCAACGAGCCATCAACTTTGGATTAGACGGTTTGATGATCGAAACCCACCATGACCCAGACAATGCATGGTCTGATGCTAAGCAGCAAGTTACTCCACAAGCTTTGAGAGAAATTTTGGATCAGATTGATTTCAAAGAGGCTCTGGAGCAGCAGGAACCAGGCGAACAGCTTAATGACTTCCGTCGTGCCGTCGATCATCTAGATGACCAATTGCTGGACATTTTGCAGGAAAGATTCGCTGTGATCGACCAAATCGGTGAGCACAAAAGACAAAATCATCTGACCGTCTTCCAGTCTGATAGATGGAAGGAAGTAATGGAAAGCCGTACTCAGAAAGGTGTAAAAAAGAACCTGAGTGAAAAATTCATGAAAGAATTGCTTTACTGTATCCACGAGGAATCCGTAAAACGACAGGAAAAGCAACTTCGAGAGGCTGAGGCAATCAAAAAATAATGGATATTTGAAAAGGGAGAATTCAGGATTCTCTCTTTTCATTTATGAATACCTCAATACAGTGAACAAAGTCATTTTTTCAAACAGTATTTCAAAAGATCTGGAAGAAGAGATCCAAAGATTATCCCCATCTAAGATATTCTGGATTTGTGATGAGAATAGTCAACAGCATTGCTTGCCACTACTCTCTGGATTCAATTTGGAACAAGATTTACTCTATGTGGCCAGCCCGGGTGAAAACCACAAAAACCTGAGTACTTGTGAAATGATTTGGGCAAAGATGACTGAAGCACAACTGGACCGAAAAGCTTTAGTGATCAATATTGGTGGAGGTGTAATTACAGACATGGGTGGTTTCGCAAGCTCCATTTATAAACGAGGTGTCAGGTTTATAAACATCCCTACCACTCTGCTTTCTCAGGTGGATGCCAGTGTAGGTGGGAAATTGGGAATTGACTTCAGGGGATTCAAGAATCATCTTGGAGTTTTCAATGAGCCTGAGTCTGTATTGATTTCAAGTGATTTCTTGGCAACACTGCCAAAAAGAGAATTAAGATCCGGATTTGCAGAGGTTATGAAGCATGGATTGATCCGTGATAGAAATTACTTCGAAAACCTGGATTTGGATCATTGGGAATCTTCAGATTGGAAAAATCTGATCGAGCATTCCGTGAAAATCAAATCCGATGTTGTGTTGGAAGATCCAAAGGAATCGGGGCTTCGAAAGATTTTGAATTTTGGCCATACCATTGGTCACGCCTTGGAAACCTATCATCTGGACGGGCCAAATCACTTACTTCATGGTGAGGCAATTGCTATTGGAATGATCTGTGAGGCATACTTGTCAAGCCAAAAGATAGGATTGAGCCAGGAAGACCTCAAAGTAATTTCTGAAGGATTCCTGAAGGTTTATGGTCATCATAGAATAGAGAATTCAGCTTTGGATGAAATTCTTGATCTATGTGTTCAGGATAAAAAGAATGAAGGAAAAGTTCTTCTTTTCTCCCTACTAAATAAGATTGGCGATTGCACCTTTAACATCCCGGTGGAAAGGGATGAAATTCGTAAAGCGCTAGAATTCTATCAAAACTTAGCATCATAATATGAGCTCCTCCATTAATCTTTCTCAGAAAGAAAAATACGGGCAAGAGACTTTGCTTCTTCCCTCCTCAAAAAGTGAGTCCAATAGGGTTTTAGTAATTGATGCGCTTACTGATGGGAATAATGAGATAAGTAATCTTGCTGAAGCAAGAGATACCCAGACCATGATTCGGCTTCTGGAAAAAGACCCTCCGGTTTATGATGTATTGGATGCAGGAACAACTATGCGCTTTTTGACAGCCTTTGCCGCTGTGACCAATCGACAAAAGGTCATGACAGGAACTGACCGCATGTGCCAAAGGCCTATTGGGATATTGGTAGATGCTTTGCGTGAGATTGGTGCCAAGATCCACTACTTGGGTGCTGAAGGCTATCCACCTCTGGCTGTGAATGGTTTTGAAGAACAAAGTTCTAAAACTGTTAAAATCCGAGGCGATGTATCTAGCCAATATATTTCCGCTATTCTGATGATAGCCCCTACCCTTCCAAATGGCTTAGAAGTGGAAATCACGGGGAAAATTGGGTCAAGAACATACATCGAAATGACCCTTGAACTCATGAAAGAATTTGGGGTGAAATATGAGTGGGAAGACAGAAAAATTCGAATTGCACCACAGAAGTATGTCCCAACCCAATTTAGCGTCGAAGGTGATTGGTCAGGAGCCAGCTATTGGTTCAGTTTAATTGCCTGTAGCTCAGAAGGCAGCTTATTGTTGAAGGGTCTGAAGTCAAAAAGTCTTCAAGGAGATGCCAAAATTGTTGAGATCATGGATCATCTTGGAGTCAAGAGCGAATTCAAGGAAGATGGAGTTCTTCTTACCAAACAAGACATCAAGGGTTTGGACAGATGGGATTTTACGCATTGCCCGGATCTTGCCCAGACAGTTGCCGTAACTTGTGCCATTCTAGGACAAGACAGCATTTTCACCGGCTTAGAAAGTCTTCGGATCAAGGAAACAGACCGCATATTCGCCCTGCAAAAGGAGCTGGCAAAGTTCAACGCAAAACTAGAGGATTTAGGAGGTGGTGAATTCAAGGTAATTCCGTCAACAACAATGCCTCATCATGTGAGCATTGATACCTATGAAGATCATCGAATGGCTATGGCCTTTATGCCCTTACTTACCAAAACCAAGGTAGAAATCAATGATCCTGAAGTGGTCAACAAATCTTACCCTAGCTTTTGGAAGCATTGTGAAAGTCTTGGGATTGGTATCACTGAATTGACACATGAAAACTGATAATGTGATTGCGATCCAAGGAATCCCGGGCTCATTTCACCATGAAGTAGCTCTTCAGCATTTCGGTGAGGATTGTGAAATCTATGGGTTAGACACTTTTGAACAGGTGGCTCAAGCCGTGAAAGATGGTAAAGCCAGTCATGGAGTAATGGCAATTGAAAACTCTATTGCTGGAGCTATTCTTCCTAATTATGATCTAATTGATCAGTTTGGTTTAAGCATCACAGGGGAGGCCTATCTTCCTATCTCTCATCAATTGATGTGCCTACCCGGTCAAAGTATAAAAGAGATTGAATCGGTCAAATCTCACCCTATGGCACTTCTACAGTGCAAAACTTTTTTGAACAACTATCCGAATCTGAAACCAAGTCCAGGGAAAGACACCGCAAGTGTGGCTAGAGAAATTTCAGAAAACAAACTTTCTAAAATTGCAGCGATCGGTAGCCGAATTGCTTGTGAAATCTATGGATTGGAAATCCTTGCCGAGGACATTCAAACGGTAAAGGACAACTTTACTCGTTTCATTTTTTTAAGTGCTGCTGCAACAAAATCATCAGAGAGCCACACAAAGGCATCGGTAAAAGTAACTATCAAGAATAAGCCAGGAGCTCTAGCATCTCTTTTAACGGAGATTCATAATCACGGGCTTGACCTCAGCAAAATTCAATCTATACCAGTAATAGATAAACCCTGGGAATACGCTTTCTTTTTGGATATGGTGTTTTCAAATATGGAAGATTTCA
>CAZLUY010000542.1:0-8445 GCA_964562785.1 uncultured Limnohabitans sp.
TGGCAGGTTGATAAAGGTATCGTATGTCGATAAATCATCCGCCCAAAGGAAGGATTCTCCTCTCAACTCGATAGCATTCGGGAAAAAGAAGAACATCGCGAAAAGGAAAGGCATTTGAAGTAGGAGAGGAAGACATCCTGAGATTGGGCTTACTCCCAACTTTGAGAAAAGCTTCATCTGCTCTTGCTGCATCTTTGTCTGATCATCCCCGTATTGCTCTTTGAGCTCATCAATTTCAGGCTTGATTACCCTCATTTTTGCCATGCCGATGTAGGACTTATAGGTAAGCGGGAACAATGCCAGTTTGATGATTAGGACTATTAGTATGATTATGACACCGTAGCTGTCAAAGAATCTTTCCAGAAAAGCAAATAGGTTAACAATAATGTATTTGTTGACCCAGCTAACAAAGAAGTAGCCCATGTCTACATTATTCTCAAAACCTTCGGTGACTTTCTTTAAGCCATTATAGCTATCTGGACCGAAATAGTAATTCAATGAGAAGCCGCCGTTATTCAGCGGAATCTGAAGATCTGCTTGCATAGATCTTACTGTGCTGCTGTCCGCAGGGGTGCTTTGAATAAGGGTACTTGAAGAGAAATTATCTTCAGCTATTACTGCTGCTGTAAAGAATCTCTGAGAAAAAGACACCCATTTTAATGGTTCTTGAATAATCTCAGTTTCTGCATCATCTGCAACACCTAAATTATCATAATCACCTGCTGAAGTGTAATAATTAACCTGAGTTTTTCTTCTGGATTCTGCCAAATCGGCCTCATGAGCCTTCACATCATCGGTCCAATTCAACATGACACTGTTGCCAGTGAATACTCCGCTTAAATTATTGATTTTAAAATCCTTCCTTACCTCATACGAGCCTTCATCCAGGCTGTAGGTTTGACTAACGGAACCAGATGTAGTGTTTGCTGTCAGTGTTAGAATTTGCGTAGTTCCCTCTTCAGATTGACTCGAACTCAATTCCGGTACAAAGTTCAGCGAATTCAGGCTCAGGTCACCTTTGTCTGTTGCAAAGGTAAAATCCATTGATGATCTGTCTTCGGAAAGCAGATCAAGTGGAGTGTCTCCGAGGCTTGAATACTCTTTCAGAATTACCTCCTTTATTTCTCCTCCTTTTGAAGAAATGGAGAGGCGAATTTTATCATTTTCCAGAGTGGTAAGCGTCTCCTCCCCAAGTGTCAAAGGTGCTAGAACCCCGAATTGAGCAGTTAATTCTGAATCGACAGAATCTTTAACTACTGGAGTTGCTTCTACAACGGTAGGAGCGTTATTTACATTAGCTTCCTCAATAGACTCGGTTTGAGCCGGAGCTACTTCTTCCACAGGTGGGACGCTACTTTCCGCAAAAAATATTGAATAAATCAATATTACTGCTGCAAAAAGGATCAATCCCGTGGCTTGATTTCTATCCATAATTGTTGGCTTGCTCTCTAATTAAGACGGCAAAGTTACTTGGATTTTTTGTTTTGACAGTCAAGGGCCGCAAGAATAAACTTGACAAACAAAGGTTGCGGGCTTAATACGGTACTCTTGTATTCTGGATGGAATTGTACTCCGACGAAATAAGGGTGATCCTCAAGTTCCACAATTTCTACTAATCCTGTTTCTGGGTTTTTCCCAGTAGCCTTCATGCCATTGGATTCAAAAGCTTCCAAATACTCATTATTAAACTCGTATCTGTGTCTATGACGCTCATGAATCTGTTCTTTTTGATAAGCATCTATTGCTTTACTACCCTTTTTAAGATCACAGGCATAAGCACCTAACCTCATGGTTCCACCCATTTGGTCTATTTGCTTTTGCTCCTCCATCAAACTTATTACTGGGGCAGCAGTGTCTCCTTTCATTTCAGTACTATTCGCTCCTTCCAGGTTCAGGACATTTCTCGCAAATTCAATGACTGCTACTTGCATCCCTAGACATATGCCGAAAAATGGAATGTTCTTTTGTCTTGCGTATTTGACTGTTTCGATCTTTCCTTCGAATCCACGTTCTCCAAATCCAGGAGCCACAACTATGCCGTCAAGATCCTTTAGCTTATACTTGATATTGTCTTTATTAATTTCCTCAGAGGAGATCAATTTTAGATTAACCTGACATTCCACAGAAGCACCAGCATGTGTGAAAGACTCGATGATTGACTTATAGGAGTCAGGTAGCGATACATATTTCCCAACCAATCCTATAGTCACCTCTTCTGTCGGATTCTTTAATCTTCCGAGGAAATCCTTCCAGTTTTCAAGTTCTGTATTGGTCTTGGATCGAAGCTTCAGCCTGTTGATTACTCGTTCATCCAATTTTTCCTTTTTCATCAAAAGAGGAACGTCATAGATGGATTCAGCATCCATAGCTTCTATTACATCATTAAGCTCCACATTACAGAAAAGGGCTAATTTCTTCTTTACCTCAGCTGGCAAGTGATGCTCAGTACGGCAAACCAAAATGTCCGGCTGAATACCAGCCTCCAATAATTGCTTTACGGAGTGCTGAGTTGGTTTCGTTTTGAGTTCTTTGGCAGCACTTAAGTAAGGAATAAGTGTTAAGTGTATAGCCAGGAAGTTTTCAGGACCTAAATCCCATCGAGCCTGTCTCACTGCTTCAATGAATGGAAGGGATTCGATATCACCTACGCATCCACCTATTTCTGTAATCACAACGTCAAACTCTCCATCTTCACCCAACTTGTAAAAGTTGGACTTGATTTCATCCGTAATATGAGGAATGACTTGAACTGTTTTTCCTAGAAACTCACCCTTTCTTTCCTTGGTAATAACATTGTTGTAAATCCTACCTGTTGTGACATTATTGTTCTGGGAGGTAGAAACATTGAGGAATCTCTCATAATGACCCAAGTCAAGATCAGTCTCTGCCCCATCATCAGTCACGTAGCATTCACCGTGCTCATATGGATTTAGAGTCCCTGGATCAATGTTGAGGTAAGGGTCAAATTTCTGGATGGTTACGCTAAAACCTCTGGATTGTAAAAGCTTACCCAAAGAGGCAGCGATGATCCCTTTTCCGAGTGAGGAGGTAACCCCTCCGGTGATGAAAATGTACTTGGTGGAAGATGCCATAAGAAATATGTGCAGTGTAGATTATTGTAATTCTTATGGGGTACAAATGTAGTCAAATTTCTTGACATCAAGAGTGCGGGCTTAGCTTTTTGGAATTAAATAAAAATAGCCTCCAATGATGCGTAAAAGTATATTTCGACAATTTGTGTCAATTATTTTCAGATTATAAATTGGAATCTCATCTTTGATATCGAAGGCTGACATAAGCTTAGTCTTAACTAAAGATTGAAACTAAATAATGATGATATGAATACTATAAATGAACAACTCACACTGATTGATTGGATGCCTAGTAAAGAGCAGGTAAGTTTTGAATTGGATTGTGATAGATCTTTCATTCTAGACCCTGAAAGCATGGAATTTAAAAACCGATGGAGTGAGGTTGACGGAGATGTTGAAGTTTTGAATTCTCTGTACGGGAAGATTTTTGACGAGGTAGTGATCAATAGAAAAAGAATGATTTGCTTTTGGCCAAATTTTGAATTTTCAGCTTCAGAGAAATATGAATTAACTAAGGCTCTTGATAAGTCTGATATTTCATTGGCCTATTACAAAAAAGATCAAAGGCCTATTTATGGTGACATGGATTATACTATTCAAAAGAACTGGAAAGAGTTTGTTCTCTTTATTGTTCAATCCATTTTTGAAGACCTCCGATTAAATGAGGGTTTACAGGAAATAATGAGCTTAAAGAATAGTACTTCAGAAATTACAGTTATGAAGCTCATGGGAAGAGGTGAGGAGAGTTACATCTGCTTCATGGATGGAATGACAGACCTTTTAAGTACTGATGAGGATCAACCTTTACAGTTCACCTCATTTAACGAGCTTTTGGATGAGCTTCATTTCAGTTTAAATATTTCCTCTTTTGCCTACTCTTTTAATGATAAGAGTTATGAGAAGAGATTTTATAATCATCATTTAATGTATAAGGTTAACACAAATTTGATAGGAGAGTGGCAATCTGCCATTAATTTTAATTGATATTTGTTTAATAGTCTTTATATAGTTTTATTTAACTCTTTATATATAATTTTTATTTCAAATAAACTATGAGAGACTTAATCAAACAAGCTATTGCAGATCTTAAGAATAGCGATGGTTTTATTTATGAAACTGCAGATGGAAAACATATTGATTTGCATGAAGCCGCCAGAAACGGAATCGCTGTAACCCCTAAAGATCCTAAACAGTCAGTGATCAAGAAACTGTCAGAAGCTGGTTTAGATCTTTCTGATGGTAGATTTGTAAATGAATTGAATGAGCTTATTGGCCTTATTAATGGAAGCTCACCATCTAAAGGTGGATCTAAAAGAAGGACTTTTTCTTCCTCTGAGAAGGAGAAGATTGTGGCAGAATGGAAAAAAGTAGAAGCTGCAGGAATGAAAACGAAAGCGGCCTTTGCTAGGGAGATAGGAGTGGGTTATCAAACATTTATAAATTGGCTTAGAAGCTAAAAAAAAGCAGCCCTCGGGCTGCTTTTTTTATGTAAAGGTGTTTTGCCTTTGGTCTATTATCAATACCCCAATACTAAGGACTCCAAAACCGAAAACAGCGAAAACAAACTCTTTGGGAACATCGGGTAACTTTAGAGTAGGTAAGCTTAGGCCTGATCCCGTAGGAACCAATTTAGTTAAGCTGTCTATGTAAGAAGCGCCTTCTACGGATGGTACAGAGAAAATTGATAAAACAATTATCCCTACAAATAAAATAAGACCTATAATTTTTAGCCAATTAGGAAAAATTGGTTTGTATACAGAAACTGTTGAAGTTTTAATTTTTTCGAGAACCTTAAACTTAAGCTGCTCAGATGGCTCTTCTTTTCCCAGCTCATCAAAATAGTTGAATAAGGGATCTATATCTGGATTATGCTTTGTCATAATAACTGACCAATTTCGTTCTTTGTATGCTTTTTAAGAATACTATATAGATTCTTTCTACCTCTATGTAATAATATCTTGACTTGTGAACTGCTCTGAGCAGTTATTTCCTGAATTTCTTTAATGCTCATCTGGTTCAAATAGAATAATGAAATCACTGCGGATTCGGCTGGTTTCATTTCTTCTAATGCAAATCTCAATATTTCCTTTCTCTCATTTGAATTCAACAAGTCAAAACCATCAGGTATGCTTGAAGTCATTTGGGAGGTCTCTTGAACCTCATCCAGGGAGTCAATGTTTTTTCTTTTTCTAATCCTGGCCATAGCTTCATTATATACAATGGTATAGAGCCAAGTAGTGAACTTTGACTTCCCTTCAAAGTTTCCCAATGCTTGATATGCCTTAAGAAAGGCATCTTGAACCGCCTCCTCTGATTCTTCTCTGTTTTTCAGAAGCCTTAGGGCAAGCGTAAAGGCATAGCCTTGATGCTTGGATACAAGTATTCCAAAGGCATCAAGATCACCCTTCTTCGTCTTTTCAATATAAATGGAGTCCTCCTCAAACTGCATTGGTACTTCTTAGATGTGGGGCTTTCAGAAAAAGTTACATTTTTTTTGAGAAAGTTGTAACCAAAGTTTCGTGGGTCGCATCCTACCCATAAAACAAACCAAATCTTATTATCATGGAAGACATTCTTATACCATTATTCTTTTTCTCCTCCCTTGTAGGAATTATCTATATTTTCATTTCTACCAGAAATAGAGAAAGACTGGCGCTGATTGAAAAAGGAGCCGATGCGAAAATCTTTAATACTGGAGGTGACGGCTTTGGAAGAGGAGTAATTAGCCTTTCCTTACTCGCAATTGGCGTAGGAATAGGTGTGCTCATGGGGACAATATTTGAAGCAATGGGACTGGAAGAAGGCCTAGCTTATACCTCTTGCATCTTTATTTTCGGAGGATTTGGTCTATTGATCAGCTTCTTTGTTAATAAAAAGCTTAATCCTAAAAAAGACTAAACCAACATATACTGCTTATAAGCCCTGGTCTTTGGTCAGGGCTTTTATTTTTTATAGCCTAGCTCAAGAATTTCTCCCTATTTTTGTTCAAAATCTTGAGAATTGGACCACAAGGCATTAATCAAAGCTTTCAGGGATAAGGGAGAGCTTACGTTAAATTTATCAGATAATCACTCGATTACTCTTCTCCAGACCAATCATTGGTCTCTAGAAAAGGGCAGCGAGTGGATGTATTTACTTTTTGACACCTTTCAAATTCGCTCCATAGCTCCCCAACCTTCTGAGGTTGGATTGGATCTTATTGAGTTTGCCAGTAAGCCAACCATCTATTGGTCAGAACCAAATTTTCAATCGAAGAAGGGGCCATTAAAGGATGGCAAAATTTCGTTCTCCATAATCAAGGAGCCAAGTTGGAATAAACTTCTATTTCAAATTTCTCAACCAGTATTGGCCAAGTTGGATTCAGGGCAAAAACCTGATGCTCGATTGGACATGAGCTTTCCGCTTTTCTATAATGGTCTGAAGGTGATTTATCTTGGAGAAAATGGGGATATCAAAATTCTAAAAAATTGAATTTCGCTAAGCAACTAGACAAGAAAGAGATTTTCAGAAAAGTGAGCCAAGCTGCTGAGGAATTGGGAGTGGAAGCATTCGTGGTGGGAGGCTATGTTCGAGATTTAGTCCTTGGCCGAGACAGTAAGGATATTGACTTTATGTGCGTCGGTAGCGGAATTGAGTTGGCTGAACAAGTGAAGAAGTCCTTTCCCGACCATGTTCCCTTATCTGTTTTTAAGAATTTTGGAACTGCTATGCTCAAGCTTGATGATTTAGAAGTCGAGTTTGTTGGAGCAAGGAAGGAATCTTACAGATCCAATTCCCGAAAGCCTTTAGTGGAAGATGGATCCTTTGAAGAGGATATGGAACGTAGGGATTTTACCATCAATGCAATTGCTATTTCTCTTCAGAATAAAGATTATGGAGAAATAATTGATCCTTTCGATGGCCTTCAGGCTATCAAAAGAAAGATGATCAAAACTCCCTTGGATCCCGAGATTACTTTTTCAGACGATCCATTAAGAATGCTAAGGGCGGTAAGGTTCGCTGCTCAATTGAACTTTGATATCGATGCTGAAACCTTTGATGCCATTATAAATAATGCTTCTCGACTTGAAATTATATCAAAGGAGAGAATTATTGATGAATTGAATAAAATCATAAAGGTGGAAAAGCCTTCTTATGGCTTTAAGCTTTTGTTTGCTTCAAAACTTCTTCATCAATTCTTCCCGGAAATGGTCGCCTTGCAAGGGGTGGATTCTGTTGAAGACAAATCTCATAAGGATAATTTCTACCATACGCTTCAAGTACTTGATAATGTCTGTACCAAGAGTGATAATCTCTGGTTAAGATGGGCTGCAATCATGCATGATATTGCTAAGCCGCCAACAAAGCGCTTCAATAAAAAAGTGGGATGGACTTTCCATGGACATGAAGATAAGGGGGCAAGAATGACTCCTGGAATTTTCAAGCGGTTGAAACTTCCCATGGATGACCGAATGAAATATGTTCAAAAGTTGGTTAGACTTCATTTAAGGCCTATTGCCTTAGTAAAGGATGAGGTGACTGATTCTGCCTTGAGAAGGCTTTTATTGGATGCAGGAGATGATATAGATGATTTGATGTTGCTTTGCAGAGCAGATGTCACCTCTAAGAATAACCGAAAGGTGAAGCGGTACCTCGAAAACTTCGATAAGGTAGAGCAGAAGCTTGCAGAAGTAGAGGAGAAAGATCAGCTACGAAATTTTCAACCACCAATTTCAGGAGAAGAAATCATGGAATCTCTTGCATTGAAACCTTCAAAAACGGTAGGAGATATAAAGGAAGAAATCAAAGAAGCCATTCTTGAAGGTAAAATTGAGAATGACTATCAACAGGCTAAAGAATTAATGTTTATTATTGCCGAGCAAAAAGGATTGATACAGAGGGATTAATCCACTCACCCGGAAAATAAAACCAACAAAATGATGAAAAGAATATTTTTGATGCTGGTCCTTTTTGGAGCAGCGCTTTCGCTAAAAGCTCAGGAAGCAGACACCACTGCTACTGCTCCGAAATTAGCACCGGAAATTATAGAAGCTCTTAATGCAGCGGATTTAAACGTTTACCAGCTCGCCTTGAGATACAATGACCTGGAAATTGCCAAGTCAAAATTGTATGAGTTGATTCTTAGAAACCCTAACAATCTTCAATATGCTGAATTGCTTTCCAGCATGTATTTCGAATTGGGACAATCTAGCTCTGCAGCATTGGTAGCTATCGATATCCTGGAATCAAATGATCAGAATTTGGTTGCTCTTGAAATCGCAGCTTATTCATTAGAGTCTCTTGGAGCTTTGGATCGTGCGCTACCTCATTTCGAGAGTCTACATCTTCTTACTGGGAATAATTTTCCATTATA
>CAZLUY010000543.1:0-3241 GCA_964562785.1 uncultured Limnohabitans sp.
AATGAGTCTCTTTACCCTTGGATGGATGAAGGATTTACAAGCTATGCTACAAGTCTTACCATGAACTCCATATATGAGGAGACTAATGATGTACATGGTGGGTCTTACAGGGGTTACTTCTCTCTGGCAAAATCAGGTCAGGAAGAACCAATGAGCACCCATTCTGATCATTACAATACAAACTTTGCATACGGACGAGCAGCTTATAGTAAGGGTGCAGTATTCATGGAGCAAATGGGATATATCATTGGTAAGGAAAATCGAGATACTGGGCTATTGAGATATTTCAATACTTGGAAGTTTAAGCACCCGAATGTGAATGATTTAGTTCGAGTAATGGAAAAGCAAAGCGGGATTGAATTGGATTGGTACAAGGAGTACTGGGTGAATGGAACAAAAACCATTGATTACTCCATCGAATCTGTGAATGACATGGATGAAGGAACTGAGATATTCTTGAGGAGAATAGGTTTGATGCCAATGCCTATTGACGTTTTGATCACATACAAAGACGGTACGAAAGAGCAACTGTATTTTCCTCTTCGAATTATGAGAGGGGAGAAGGCTAATGAATTTGATGATGAGGAGAGAATCCTAACGGAGGATTGGCCTTGGACTCATTATGAAAAGAAAGTTATCATTGAACGTGATTTTGACAGAATCAAATCCATTGAGATAGATCCGTCCAATAGATTGGCGGATGTGAATAGAGAAAATAACCTGGTTGAATATTAAATCAACCAGGTATAAACAAAAAAAGGAGGCCAATTGGCCTCCTTTTTTTATTGGAAGTATGATTATCCGTTGTTTTTGATATCCTGAACTTCTTTTCTGATATCCTGAGCTATGTTTTTAAGCTCCTGCATGCCTTGACGTACTCTAGTACCGGCAGCTTTGTTGCCTTTTTCATAGAACTTCACGAAATCGTCCTCCATGTTGGAGATAAGATCCTTTACTTCACTAAATCTGCTCATAGTAAAAGTTTTGTTTTTAGGTTGATGATAAGTTTATTTTGAGTGAATATAGCCGAAAAAAGTCCTATATCAATCATATAGGGCATTTTTTTCAATTTTTTTTATTCCCCAAAAGAAACAGCCAACTCTGAATTTTTATAAACTCCACTATCGAGTTTTCCCTTGATCGCGGCAAATGCTTGAATCGTTTCTTCCACGTCTTCAAGTGAATGCATCGCGGTAGGAATTAACCTTAAGATAATCATGCCCTTAGGTACAACAGGATAAATAACTACAGAACAGAAGATTCCATAATTCTCTCTCAAATCCTGTGACAAGGAAGCAGCTTCTCCAACGGTTCCATTAAGGACTACCGGGGTCACTGGCGAGTTAGATGCGCCTGTGCTGAATCCGTGATCATGTAGCCCATTTCTAAGCGCATGGACCACTTTCCAAAGATTATCCTTCATCTCTGGCTTGTTCTGCAAAAGTTCAAGTCGCTTAAGAGCACCTTCAACCAATAGCATTGGAAGTGACTTAGCAAAGATCTGAGATCTCATGTTGTATCTCAGGAAATGAATTACTTGGTCATCACCAGCGATGAAGGCGCCGATACTTGCCATTGACTTGGCGAAAGTGGAGAAATAAAGATCAACCGCATCTTGAACGCCTTGCTCTTCATCAGTACCTGCACCAGTTGGTCCCATAGTACCAAAACCGTGAGCGTCGTCTACAAGAAGTCTGAATTCGAATTTCTCTTTAAGAGCTGCGATTTCCTTAAGCTTTCCTTGATCACCAGTCATACCAAATACACCTTCGGTAATCACAAGGATTCCACCACCTGTCTCTTCAGCAAGCTTTGTTGCTCTTTCTAATTGCTTTTCGCAATTGTCAATATCATTATGTGGATAAACATATCTCTTACCCATGTGCATTCTAAGGGCATCGATGATACAGGCATGACATTCAGAGTCATAAACCACCACATCTTTTCTATCAAGCAAAGAATCAATCACAGACATGATTCCCTGGTATCCATAATTAAGGAGATAAGCTTTTTCTTTTTTGACGAATTTGGCCAATTCATCCTCCAATTTTTCATGAAGAGAAGTTTGACCAGACATCATTCTGGCTCCCATAGGGTAGGCTGCACCCCATTTGGCAGCAGCTTCAGCATCTGCTTTTCTAATTTCCGGGTCATTAGCCAGACCCAAGTAGTTATTCAAACTCCAGGTTAATACTTCTTTTCCCTGAAATATCATCCTCGGTGCAATCTCCCCCTCTAATTTTGGGAATGCGAAATAACCATCTGAGAACTTAGAGTGTTTTCCAATGTGCCCTAAGTTAGTTTGTAATTTTGCGAATAAATCCAATGTCTTCGTATTTATATGGGTGCTAAGTATTTACATCTTAAAATTCGCCAAAAATAAAACTTATCTACCTGCCAAGCAAAAAAGGAAACCCATTTTGACATTTCTGAAGCAATACTTCTACTTTTTTGCTTATTTCGTTACCTGATATTCACCCAAATAGACAAAAATTTATGCCTGAAATAAAAAAGATTCTCGTAGCCAATAGAGGAGAGATTAGTCTGAGAATAATGCGGACTGCTAAGGAGATGGGAATCAGTGCAGTAGCTGTTTTTAGTGAGGCTGATCGACTATCACCACATGTGCTTTTTGCAGACGAGGCCGTTTGCCTTGGACCTCCTCCTTCCTCAGAATCTTATTTACTAGGTGATAAAATAATTGAGGAGTGTTTGCGATTAGGGGTGGATGCCATCCATCCAGGATATGGCTTTTTATCTGAAAACGCTGATTTTGCCCGAAAAGTAAAAGAGGCTGGCTTGGTTTTTATCGGTCCGAGTCCAGAGGCAATTGAAGTTATGGGAAGTAAGCTCGCTGCAAAGCAGGCGGTGGCAGAATATGATATCCCATTGGTTCCAGGAACTGAAGAGGCTATCTCTGATATCGAATTGGCTAAGCAAAGAGCTAATGAAATCGGTTACCCAATACTCATCAAAGCAAGTGCTGGAGGTGGAGGAAAAGGGATGAGAGTTGTTGAATCAGAAGCTGATTTTGAGGAACAAATGAATAGGGCTGTGAGCGAGGCACAGTCTTCCTTCGGTGATGGTGCAGTATTTATTGAGAAGTTTATCACTTCACCCAGACATATTGAAATTCAGGTATTGGGAGATACCAAAGGGAACACCGTTTATCTTTTCGAAAGAGAGTGTTCTATCCAAAGACGTCATCAAAAAGTAATTGAAGAAGCGCCATCCGCTGTCG
>CAZLUY010000544.1:0-3615 GCA_964562785.1 uncultured Limnohabitans sp.
TTTCCTTCAAATGCATTAGGATCTTGAGTTGGAGTCAATTCAGGGTATCCTGTTCTTCTCCAGTTAGCCCAAGACTCAAGATCATTTAGATAAGTAGCCGCCCAGTACTCTTCAGCAATAAGCTTAAGCTTCTCATCATCAGAAGCGGAATCAAATCCTCTACCCTGAATATATGCCTGGATATCCGAAGCCTCTCTTGCAAAAGAAGGGTCAAAAGAAGTCCAGCTATTGATAGCAGCAGCTACGCCTTTAGAGAAGTGCATAGAAGCATCGGTTCCGATCCATCCCTTAACTGCAGCCTCAGCTCTCATAAGCTCTACTTCAGCATAAGAAAGAAGGTAATATGGGTCTTCCCAATCCAAATACAATAGATTTAGCATAGAGAAGATTTGGTTACCATCAGCCAAATAAGGGTCTACTAGCTCTGCAGGAAGAACATCAACAAGATTTGTTGCATTATACCCATTTGGCATTCCTATCTGAGCTTCTGGATCAGTATTCCAAGTACTCGGATCTTCAGGATCACCTAGTCCGCCAGAAAGAATCATCATTCTTGGGTCATTATTATCCTTCATCCAATTCATGAAGGTTTCTGAAAGCTTACAGTCTCTTGAGTACTTATAAGTATTCCAGTATCCATCATTCAGACCATTTCTGTTTACACCAATAGGTCCATCAGTATAATGGATGAAAGCAGTATCATCATGTGATTCAAATGTATTCGCATTTGCCTCAGTAAATACCTGCTGAGCAGTTCCTGGATCTACGTTGCTCATTCTCATCGCCATTCTCATAAGCATGGCATTGGCAAACTTTCTCCACTTATTCAAGTCTCCGAAGAAAAGGTAATCTTGATTACCAAGAGCTCTTGCAGACTCAGTGAATTGATCTCTCGCAGCTCTTAGGTCATTGATCATAAGATTGTAAACCTCTTGCTGAGACTGATACTCAGGGAACCAGTTTTCCTCGCCTTCTAATCCCTGACCTGCCTGAGTGTAAGGAATATCTCCGTACATATCAGTCATTCTATGCAAGTCAAATACTCGCATAACTGTCGCAGCAGCATTGATATTTGCCTCATTTGGATCTTCAGCAGTCTCATTGATTACATGAGAAAGCGGACCAACCACGCCAGTAAAGTGACGCTCCATATAAGCTCCACTATAACCTGGGTTGTAGAAATACTTATCACCACTGAAGTAACCAGCAGTAGACGCTGTGTGCTGGATCATGGTCGCAGCATAAAGCATATTTGCTCGAGTATTTTCATACTCACCACCAATCCTCAAAGTTGACAAGGAGAAAAGGTATGCCATATCGATCTCCGTAACCGCGTTTTGGTTCACGTTCAGGTCCAAAAGATCTTGTTCACTACATGAGGAAGCCAAAAGTGCAGCCCCCAACATGACACCTGTGATTTTATTAAATATTCTCATTTTTTCGATTTTTTAGATTAGATCTTCAGATTAGAAGTTGGCTGACAAATTGAATCCGAAGCTTCTATTCGCTGGAACAGAGAAGAATTCCAAACCTTGTGCATTCCCAGAGGTGGTATAAGCCGCTTCCGGATCAAGGTTAGGAACATCAGACCATAGAAGTGCAAGGTTTCTTCCTACAAGAGAAAGAGACAATGACTGGAATGGCGTACGATCGATAAATGTCTGAGGGAAAGTATACCCGAAGGAGAATTCTCTCAACTTACCAAAGCTTGCATCATAAACCACATTCTCAGTTACTCGAGCATAATCACCCCAGTAGTTGTCAATCTGGTCCGCAGGGATCGTCCAAGTGTTTGGAGTACCTTCTTGCGTTACACCCGTAACAGTAAGAGAACCATCTCTTCCTGTCAAAGTCTCTTGGTGTAAACCTTGTAGGTATGCGAAGTAGTTGGTACCTGACATCATGGATCCACCTGATCTGAAGTCGATCAAGAACATAAGGTTAAATCCTTTGTAAGAAACGTTGTTGGTGATACCACCAGAAACAGGATGACGACCTTCAGCGATGATTTCATAACCTGGAGTGGTTACTGGGAAACCATTGTCATTGTAAACAGGCTGTCCGTCGATAGTCTGATGCTTAAATCCAGTGATCATTCCAAGAGGCTCGCCTACGATGTGTGCAATACGCTCTCTTCTTACTCGAGATTCATTTAGGTTAATTCTCTCAATTGGCTCTCCAGCAGCATTCACACCTAGGTTAAGAACCTCGGAAATGTTTCTAGAATAGTTGAAAGAGATATCCCATCTTACTGCTCTCTGAATTGGAGTAACATTCAAAAGAAGTTCGAATCCTTGGTTTTGAAGCTCACCAATGTTTACAGTGGTAGATCCGAATCCAGAAGTTGCAGAAATACCTGTATTTAGAATATCGTCAGTAGTAGTTCTGTTATACCATGCAACGTCTAAACCAATTCTGTTTTCTAGGAATCTGAAATCACCACCGATTTCAACTTCACTTGATAAGTATGGAGATAGACCCGCATTAGGAATAGAGCCATTATTAATCTGACCCAAACTTCCACCAAGGTGACCTGATCCTACAAGACCATAAGTTAGGTTCAACGCATAAGGGTTTGGTGCACCACCACCCACTTGTGCCCATCCACCTCTTAACTTAATAAAGGTGAAGAACTCAGGAAGCTCAAGCATATCACTGATTACAGCACTCACTGTAGCAGATGGGTAGAATACGGCACTATTGTCTGGAGAAAGTGTAGAGAACTGATCTCTTCTACCAGTTACATTCAAGAATAGCATGTTCTTATATCCCAAGTTCACAGAACCAAAATAAGAGTTGATTCCAAGCTCAGAGAAACCATAAGAATAGGTAGGAGCAGCCACATTAGTTACAGAGTGGAAGAATGGTACTACCAAATCATTTCCACCACCTCGGTTGCTCTCGATAGTTCTTCTCATCTGGTTAGCACCTAGCAAACCATCAATATTGAAATCACCAAAGGCCTTATCAAAACCGATGAAGAAATCAGCGTTGTTCTCACGAATTGTTCTGATCGTATTGTTGTAGCTACCACGTGGCTTAAATGCTGTTCCATATCCTTCGTATGCAAACTCATCACGAGTCTGGAAGTCAGTACCATATCTACCTTGGATATATAACCAGTCTGTGATATCATATTTCAAAGACATGTTTCCGAAGAATCTATCTGTATTATCTTCTCTTCCCCACTGATAAGCTGCCCAGTAAGGGTTGGTTTGGAATACGTTACCCTGATATCTCAATTCCTGACCATCAGGAAGGGCACCTGGCTTATTTGGATCTCCCTGGATTACGTCCAATGGAATATTTCCAGGCTTAAGAACCATAGAGAAGTTTGCATTTCCTGGAGAGTCAGATAGTCTAGGACGATTTTCAACGACCTGCTTAGAGTACTGACCCGCAACAGAAAGAGTCAATTTACCTTGTCTACTGTTCACGTTGATGTTAGCTACATTTCGGTCAAAACCAGAATTAGGAAGAACATCATTGTTCATCAGGTTAGAGAAGGAGAAACGATAAGTAGTCTTATCATCACCGCCGAAAAGAGCGATAGAGTTATTCCAAGTTGTACCCTGGCGATAGAAATCATTAAAGTCTTCACCAAGGAAGCTGTAT
>CAZLUY010000545.1:0-6001 GCA_964562785.1 uncultured Limnohabitans sp.
TTTGTAGAATCCAGTACAGTCTTATCCTTTTCATTCCAATCAAATATAAAGAACTAAGAAACCCATTATGGGATAATTTGATAAGTGGAAATAAACGGAAATCAGGCTTCTAATTCCGCTTTGAGGAATCTTGCGGTATGAATTTTCTTATGCTTGGCTACTTTTTCCGGAGTACCTTGTACTACGATCGTTCCACCGAGATTTCCTCCTTCAAGCCCTAGGTCAACCACATGATCAGCCATTTTGATGATATCGAGATTGTGCTCAATAATTAGGACTGTATTCCCTTTGTCTACCAATCTTTTCACCACCAACATAAGAAGCTCTATGTCTTGGAAATGAAGACCAGTAGTCGGTTCATCCAAAATATAGAAAGTCTTACCAGTATCTTTTTTAGATAATTCGGTTGCTAGTTTTACTCTTTGGGCTTCTCCTCCCGAAAGGGTGGTAGCATGCTGGCCAAGAGTTATATATCCAAGTCCAACATCATTTAGGGTCTTAATTTTCCGGAGAATTTTCGGTTGGTTTTCGAAGAACTCCACGGCCTGCTCCACAGTCATATCAAGAACATCCGAAATGGATTTACCCTTGAACCGCACTTCCAAAGTCTCCCGATTATATCGTTTCCCTTTGCAGGTTTCACAAGGGATATGAACATCAGGCAGGAAATCCATCTCTATAAGCTTCATTCCTGCTCCTTCGCAGTCTTCACAGCGCCCGCCTTTCACATTGAAGGAGAAACGACCCGGTTTATAACCCCTGATTTTCGCTTCTGGCAATTCTGTGAACAAGGTTCGAATATCAGAGAATACCCCAGTATAGGTAGCAGGATTCGATCTCGGGGTACGACCGATAGGAGACTGATCTACTTCGATTACCTTGTCCAATTCTTCGAGACCTGTGATCTCCTCAAAAGGCATTGGCTCTTTTTTGGATCTATAAAAGCGCTTGTTGAGAATTGGGTATAGTGTCTCGTGGATAAGCGTACTCTTTCCACTTCCCGATACACCAGTAACGCATACCAATGTTCCTAATGGAATCTCAAGGTTTACTTTTTTGAGATTATTCCCACTTGCGCCTTTGAGGTGTATTGATTTACCCTTACCCTTTCTCCTTTGTTTAGGGATTTCAAGACCTAACTTGCCTTTCAGGTAATCTGCGGTTACTCCGCCTTGCTTTAAAATTTCGGAAGGATGTCCCGAGGCGACTACATGGCCACCATGTCGACCGGCTCCTGGGCCCATGTCCAGGACATAGTCAGAGGCCAGCATCATGTCTTTGTCGTGTTCTACGACCAAAACAGAATTTCCTAAATCTCTTAGACGCTGAAGTGCTTGAATAAGCTTTTCGTTATCTCTTTGATGAAGACCGATGGATGGTTCATCAAGAATATAAAGTACTCCAACCAGCTGTGTACCAATTTGAGTGGCAAGTCTAATTCTTTGAGCCTCACCGCCGGATAATGTTCTCAATGGCCGATTTAAGGTCAAATAATCAAGCCCAATATCAAGGAGGAAACCAATTCGCTTTCTTATTTCTTTAAGGACTTCTTCGGCGATAATTTTCTGCTTGTCATCAAGTCTTTCCTCCAATCCTTCGAACCACTCTCCTAAAGCACGAATGTCCTTCATGGCCAACTCTCCAATGTGAGTGTTGTCAATCTTTATGTGCAAGGATTCTTTCTTAAGCCGATATCCATTACACTCTGGACAAGTGGTTTTAGTAGTGAACTCCTGTACCCAATCTCGGATTCTATCCGAACTACCTTCCTGATACTTTTGGAGGAAGTTCACGATTCCCTCAAAAGTGGTATGCCATTTTGTTCCAGGGTACTTTACAGAATCCATCTCTACCTCGACCTTATCGCCATACAGAAGGATATCAATAATGTGTTCTGGTAACTTTTCAATCGGTGTACTGATGGAATATTTATAATGCTTCAGGATCGCATCAATCTTCTTGAAAATCCAGATATCCCTGTATTCTCCCAGTGGAGCGATTCCTCCACGTGTTATGCTGAGTTTGGGATTGGGTATGATGTTTTCTTTTCTGATTTCCTCTATGTGGCCCAGACCATTGCATTTAGGACAGGCACCATATGGGCTATTGAAAGAAAAAGAATTCGGAGCGGGCTCATCATAAGATAGTCCCGTTTCAGGGTCCATGAGATATTTGGAGAAGTGGTGAATTTCACCTTCTTCATCTCTAATCATCATCACCCCTTTTCCATGCTGAAGGGCTGACTTCAAGGATTGACTGATTCTAAATCGGTCCTCTTCGTCAGCAATGATTCGATCAATTACAATCTCGATGTCATGGATTTTGTATCGGTCCACCTGCATTTTGGGAACCAAATCCATCACGACTCCGTCCACTCGCATTTTGGAAAATCCCATTTTCCGAACTTGCTCAAAGAGCTCTCGGTAATGACCTTTCCTACCTTTGACCACAGGCGCAAGAACATAGAGTTTCTTGCCGGAGAAATTGGAGAACAAAAGCTCAATAATTTGATCTTCTGTCTGTCGGATCATTTTCTTGCCCGTCTTGTAAGAGTATGCCACGCCAGCCCTTGCAAAAAGCAGCCGCATGAAATCATAAATCTCGGTGACTGTACCTACTGTTGATCTTGGGTTTTTGGAAGTCGTCTTTTGCTCAATTGCAATAACCGGTGAAAGGCCGTTGATTTTGTCAACTTCTGGACGTTCTAATCCTCCTAGAAATGATCTGGCATAAGCTGAGAAGGACTCCATATACCTTCTCTGACCTTCGGCATAGATGGTGTCGAAAGCCAAAGAGCTTTTTCCACTTCCACTCAGACCGGTAACCACGACCAATTTATTCCTTGGAATCTTTAGATCTAGGTTCTTAAGATTGTGCTCCCGAGCACCAAAAATTTCAATGAATTCTTCTTGAGAAGAAGAGACTTGAGTCATATGGACGGCGAATAATAATCGGCGAAGTTACAAAATAATCAGGTCAGGGACGACCAAAATACAAAGAGAGTAACCTGTTCCACCGCGAATTGGTTTGCTGAATTTAGATGGTGTGATTAAGCGATTATTTCAGTGATACTGTTTTAGGCCATCCTGTAAATTGCTTGGCTTCTTCTTGGCTGACATCGGTATATCTTGGCCAGCACTCAAAGGTTACTTCTTCTGAATCAGTATGGAATTTGATCAAACCATATCCAGCTCCACTGGATTCAGATTCCGGGTTAACGTAGGCGTGCATGGTAATCTTATTATTGAAGCCATCCAGATATTGGCCTGTCCAAGGCAGCATTGAATTGGAATTCTTACCTGGTTTTTCATCTTCTGGCCACCACCATCGGCTGTAATAGTTGTTCACAATGGCTGGCACAACGAATGCCCAGGGGCCATCATCAAAATCATTGATGCCGTGTTGGATTATGGTTGCAAGGTGTTGGTCTCCTGCAATGTGGACTGCACCGGCCTCCTGAATCTTTTCAAGCGCTTTTTGCCTTCCTGTTTGTGGCCAGCCATTTGAATCCAAATCAGCATGAAGTCGATTATCCTGACTTCCGTGCAAATGTGCTCCTCCACAGAAGCCAGTTTGAGAAAGTACTGCCTTCATTTTATCGGAATGAGAATCTCCCCAAACGTCAAGAAACTCTAATTGTCGATCTCCAAGGAGGGTCAAGCCAGGCAAATCAATGGTTTCCGGGTCGTATCCAGGATCATTGATGTGGTCTGGTCTAGGACCTGCTTGAGGGATCTTATGTCGAGGGCCTGATTTAAATTTTCTGTCTTCGATGATGGCAAAATCCACTCCTCCTATGATTAGGTTGGTGTAGTAAACACCAATGCCTTGCTCAATCGGGGTAGGATCATAAGGGTCAGGAAGGTGCGCGGTTTGAGCACGTTCCACCATTTTCACATACTCAGGGTGATAAAAGTAACCACCATCAGCACCGTCCACAATAGGTGCCTTTTTCCCATTTTCTCCCCATAAATTACCCTGTCCAATATCGTGGTCATCAGGGATTGTGACTGCAGGACGATTTCTGAATGTTTCCCGGAATTGTAGGCCAAATTTCAGCCAAGCGGCGGTATGTTCTGTGTGGTCATAAGATTGATCTCCTGCAAAAAAGACCAAGTCCGGGTCTTGATGATTGATGTTGCGAACATAGTTTTCACGATCCCCACGATCCTTGTTGCTATTGCAGGAGGTAGCTGCGATAACAATTTCTTCTTTTCCTTCTGGGTCCTTTCTAATTAAGCCTTCGTAAGTAGCCTCTTCTCCATGAAGTAGTCTATACTTTATGTCTTTTCCGGTATCCCAATTTTCCACTCTGAATAGTGCAGCCCAGCCTAGATCGTTCACCTGCTGGGATTGGATTTCTTTCCAATCACCATTTTCTTCGATTTCTAACCTAACCTCTCGGCTTTCATCAGGATAAAGAGGATACAGCTGAGCACTGAGTTTCAAAGTCTCATTTGAAACCGTATATATTCCGAAGGCAATTAATTCACTCCGTGGAACCTTAAGGTCAATGATGGGATTTTCAGCTCGGTTCCACCAATCATTCGTCGAAAGAGTATCTAAATTCTCAAAAGGAGCGGTTATCGGAGGTGTGAGATTTTCCTTGTCTTCTGAATTTTGACAGGATAGGAAAAACGTAAGGGAAAGGAGGGCAAGGAACCCGAATAGGCTTTGTTTCATAGGGCTGGAATTTCCTGAATATAAGTAACACCAGCTTTGCTTCAAATGGATTTTATGCTATCCTTAGCTGTCCTGATTCTAACTCTAAAAGTCTTTGTTTTCTCCAAAGTCCACCTGCATATCCCGTTAACTGACCATCGGAGCCAACCACCCGATGACATGGGATTACGATGGCAATTCGGTTCATGCCATTTGCTCTAGCCACTGCACGGACAGCTTCTGCATTGCCTAAGGCAACTGCCTGGGCTTTATAAGATCGGGTTTGCCCAAATTTTATGTTTTGAAGTTCATTCCACACCTGGATTTGGAAATCTGTTCCAGGTGTCACCAAGGGGATGGAGAATTCCTTTAAGCTTCCATTAAAATACTCCTCTAGTTCTTTTCGGAGTTTCGGGAAGTGTGGATTTTCTCCCTGAACGATTGTTGAATTTAATCTCTTTGCTAAATCCTTTAGTTCAGTTTCCAGCATCTTCCGATCTGAAAATTCTAAAAGACAAATGCCGTTTTCCACCCCGCAGGCGATCATGGTTCCTAGTGGAGTTTCGATCCTTGTCAAATCAATAATCCCAGCATTCTTGCTCTCTGAGGGAGAAAAACCAAAAACCTTTTTGAAAGAATCAGAAAATCCACTTAATGAATCAAATCCGCTATCAAATGCAACTTCGGTTACTTTTTCTCCCTTGGAGATTTTCTTGAACGCTGAATTTACTTTGTTCATTCTTTGGTATGCATGGAAGGTTATGCCATGGTTTTTAAGGAACCATCTTCTAATCCGTGTTGGGTCTAGGCCTCTTTCTCTGAGATGATAATCTTTAAATTTAAGACTTGGATCTATATTTATTTCTTCGATTAAGGCTTGAATCTCTTTGGGAGTTTCGCCCTTTTTTTCAAGGGGCTTGCAGACTTTGCAAGGTCGGTAGCCTTTCAAAATAGCGGTTTTACTATCATGCGTGAACTCCACGTTCTCAGGTTTTGGCTTTCTTGCAGTACAGCTTGGGCGACAGAAAATGCCGGTGGTTTTCACACAAGTAAAAAAGGCTTCATCAAAGCTTTCATCCTTCGCGACAATCGCAGCATATTTCTGTTCAAAAGAAAGATTCATACCCTAAGGTAAGGCCGCATACCCCTGACTACAACCGAAAAATCGACAAGCAATTATTAAGTATCAGCTGGAAGTAAAACCTGATAGGATTTTCCCTTTCTTACTTTCAGGTTTCTGTCTCTTAGCCAGGGGTTGTAAAGCGTTAGATTTTTGTAGTCAGAGCCATTTTGCTTTGCCCATGTGGCAAGATCTTTTATATCCTTATCCACTCTTAGC
>CAZLUY010000546.1:0-3764 GCA_964562785.1 uncultured Limnohabitans sp.
AGCAGGTTAGTGGGTAAACCTGTAATGGTTGGTGGAACTACTGATCGTGGAGTGGTAGCTGCCTGTAGCTATGAGGCCAGACAGTATGGAGTACACTCTGCCATGCCTATGAAACTGGCAAAGCGACTTTGTCCTGAGGGGATTGTTCTACGCGGAAATACAGGGATCTACACAAAGTATTCCAATATGGTCACGGATATCATTAAGGAAGAAGTACCGCTCTATGAGAAATCATCTGTGGATGAATTTTACATTGATCTCACGGGAATGGATCGGTTCTTTGGATGCTATAAACTGGTGTCTGAGCTTAGGGACAGGATCATTAGTGAAACAGGCCTACCCATCTCTTTTGGACTTTCAGTCAATAAAACAGTATCTAAAATCGCTACCGGAGAAGCAAAACCCAATAATAAGATCCATATAGAAAAGGGGACAGAGAAAGGCTTTCTTTCTCCACTTTCTGTAAAGAAGATCCCTATGGTAGGGAATAAGACCTATCAATCCCTTTGTGATTTTGGGATGAAGCGTATACAGAACATACAACAAATGCCCTCGAAGGTCATGGGAAGGGTTTTTGGAAAGAATGGAATATCTATCTGGAAAAAAGCCAATGGGATAGATCTTTCACCGGTGATTGCCTATCAGGAACGTAAGTCTATTTCTACAGAGCGAAGCTTTGATCAAGATACTACAGATGTAGCCAGGTTGAAGAGTATCATCACAGCCATGGCGGAGAATCTGATTTTCCAGCTTAGGCGTGGAAATAAGCTTACTGCATGTGTGACAGTCAAGATTCGATATTCGGATTTCACCACCTATACTCAACAGCGAAAAGTGCCTTACAGCGCTTCAGATCATCTTTTGCTGCCTGTAGTAATGGATCTATACGATAAGCTTTACAATCGCCGATTACTTGTTCGGATGGTAGGCGTTCGCTTTAGTCACTTAGTGGAAGGAGGACATCAAATCAATCTTTTTGAGGATAAGCCAGAGCTTATTCAGCTATACAATGCCATGGACTACCTGAGGGATAAATTTGGAGATAGGGCCGTACTAAGAGCCTCCGGCTTCGGAGCCAAAACGATTGGACGTTTTAATCCATTTAGTGGAGAAGCTCCTCCTTTACTTGCGAATAGGAGAGAGTGATCTCAGTTTTCAGTTTTCAGGTGGCAGTTGATAGTTCTGAAGCAACCCCTGTGAACCTCAGTGTACTTTGTGACTCTGTGGGGAAGGAAATATGAAAGCTAAAGGCATCTGGAAAAAATAATTCTAGCTGATTAGTATTCAGGAGTTTGAGGGAGTTTTTAGTTACGAAATCCAATGAAAAATTATTTAACTTAAGCTAGAATCAAAGAATTGTCTTGTAATGGATGCAGTAAGTGTGATGAAACCTGAGGTAGTCAGGGAGCCCATTAGTCAAGTAAAGGAGGCCACTAAAATCGAGTTGCCAACCTACTTATATGCCACAGTACTCGCCTCATTCAGTATAATGATTGGGCTAGTCTGGGATATAAGCTGGCATATGAGCATAGGAAGGGATGGATTATTTTCTGCACCTCACCTGGCAATCTATTTCGGAGGAGTTCTGGCGGGTATATTTTCAGGGATACGAGTTCTCAAGGTGTCTTTCGCAGGTACAGAGCAGCAAAAAAGTGAAAGCATCAAATTCTGGGGTGTTTTCAGAGGTTCTCTAGGTGCTCTGTTTTGTATATGGGGGGCATTTGCGATGCTGACTTCTGCTCCTTTTGATGATTGGTGGCATAATACATATGGACTTGATGTAACGATTCTCTCACCGCCTCATACGGTTCTTCTTCTTGGGATGCTCACCATACAGTTTGGTGCGATGATTACTGTACTATCAGTAAAAAATCGCATGAGACTAGCCAATCAGATAAATGCAAAAACCGAAAGACTTCTAAAGTGGTTTTTTGCACTTTCTGCGGGATTTGTATTGTGTATGCTGTTCACGATCTCATCGGAATATTTGGGACGTCATGATATGCATGAGGTCTTATTCTACCAGGTATCTAGTTTTGTTTTTCCATTGCTCTTGGTAGCAGTTTCAATAGCAGCCCCCGGTAAATGGGGAGCTACCATGGCTGCATCTGTATATACAGTGTTTATGGCTGCCATGGTATGGATTTTACCCCTTTTCCCTGCGGAACCATTATTAGGGCCGGTGATTAATCCCATTACAAATTTTCAAGCTTTTCAATTTCCGCTGTTGCTGATATTTCCAGCGATTGCTATTGACCTTATCACCCAGCGATCTAAAAGTAACCCATGGTTAACTTCCTTGTATTATGCGGTCGCTTTCGTAATTACTTTATTAATCGTCCAATATCCTTTTGGTGATTTCCTTATGTCAGAGGCAGCCCGAAATTGGTTCTTTGGTACAGAGTCCTGGTATTTTGGATCTGATCCCAACTGGGAGTTTCGGTTCGCTTACGCAGATTGGATGGAGTCTTCTGCTTTGGATATGCTAAAGGGACTTTCGATAGCTATTGTCATTGGCTATTTAGTAAGTCGATTGTCCATGCGATGGGGCAAGTGGATGCAAAGTATAATGAGGTAATAGATTGGATATGAGAAGATTCTTAGGAATAATCATTTTTTTGCTGCTGTCTACCTCCCTGAGTAATGGACATATAGGTAGTCCTGGAGTAACGCTTGAAGGAAAAGCTGGACCTTACGCAGTGACAGTTGTTGTGAATTCACCTGAAGTAATACCAGGTACAGCCACCGTGGATGTTCACTTAGTAGATCAAACTGTTTCGGAAGTTCAGCTCAAGCCGATTTATTGGTTTGCAGGTTCGTCAGGAACTCCTAAAGCAGATATCGCGAGCTTGGTTCCTGGTGAATTCGGTCATTATAAGGGAGAGATTTGGCTTATGAGTCCCGGCAGTGCGAGTATAGAAGTGAAGGTAATTGGCGATGAAGGAGAAGGGAGTATTCTGCTACCAGTAATGGCGGTTTCAACTGCCCAAAAAGAGATGGACTCATCGCTCGGATGGACCTTGGCTGGATTAGGAATCTTCCTTGTCTTTTTGATGGTGACCATTATCAGTTTAAGTACTGGAGATTCCTTGGTTAATCCAGGTGAGCAAACGACCAGAAAGGTTAAAGTCAAGCGTTGGGTCGGTGCGACGGTCGGACTGTTTCTGGTTTCATTAGTTGTCTATGGAGGCAATAACTGGTGGAATTCGTGGTCAGATCGCTATCAGCGATTCATGTATAAACCTTATTCAGCTAATTCTTGGGTGGACAATGAAGAGGGTAGACAAGTACTAAATTTTGCTGTAGATCCAACTCCTCCAGAGCAGCTTAATCTCACTCGGAGTTTAAATTACCTGATTCCGGACCACGGGAAAATCATGCATATGTTTCTTCTCAAGATGGGCTCCCTCGAGGTCTTCGCTCATTTGCACCCTGTAAGAACTGATTCAGCCCATTTTGAAGCCGTCATTCCGCCTTTACCTTCTGGAGATTATTATGTTTTTTCAGATGTCACCAGGCTAAGTGGTTTCTCCGAAACCATAGCAGATACCATAAGTATTCCAGAGGCAAATGAAGAAATGGTCATGAGTTGGAATGATTCCTTACTTGCTGATATTGATGACACATATTATATCACAGATCCAATAGTTCAGTCAGCCAATCAAATACAAATGCCAGGTGGCGACATAGTTATTTGTGGTACGCCAGGTCAAAAAACTATTCTCCCTGATAGTTCCTACGTTACTCTCGAACTACCAGAATCA
>CAZLUY010000547.1:0-2555 GCA_964562785.1 uncultured Limnohabitans sp.
TTCGCAGGATAATGAACTGCAGAAAAGAGGACGCGGTCAAGCATCAGCATCCCTGTCTTCTTATGAAGCTCATACTTTCCTTTACTGCCTTTTGGTATCTCAATAATTCCAGCAACTATCTCCGGAGCGTTCTTTCCAATGTTTACGTCATGCCAGGGGTTAATCATAATCAGCTATTTATTTGAAAAATTTGGAGATCAAAGTTAAGAATCGATTAGGAATCTTCCTGCTCCATAGAAGGCAATTTGACTTTTACTTTTGTCCAATCACCCGGGTTAGAATCGATGTCTATTTTTCCACCTAGTTGCTCGACCGCCTCTTTCACCATGTAAAGTCCTAGCCCTGTACCCACATTTTGATCGGTAGCTCTGGTAAACAAATCGAAAACCTCTTCTATATATTTATTCTCTATTCCTATTCCGTTGTCTTCTATTAATATTTCGGCTCCATCCTGACCTACTTGAATACTGACCTTAATGATCTTCTGATCCTTATCCTCATCTTGAAATTGAACTGAGTTCGAAAAGAGATTATTTAGGATTACCCGAATTTTTGCATCATCAGAGAAAAATTTCTCTTGTTGATCAATATTGACATCAACCTGAAAGTCCTCAAGACCAAATTTTTCCCGATAAGCCTTTAATTGCTGTTCCATGATTTCGTTGAAATCAATAGGGCCAAGCTTATGATCCATTTTGGTAGACCTATAGAAATCTAGCATTTTGAAAATATAGTCATCCAACTTATCGGTAGACTGCTCTATCATATCAAAATACTCCAACACCTGGATATCTGCCATTTCGAGCTTTGCCAGTTTTGCGACACCTGCTATACTCATCAAAGGTCCTCTAAGCTCATGGGAGAGACTGTAAACGAACTTGTTCATCTCAGAATGCATCTTCTGGAGTTTCTCATTTTTCTCCTTGAGCTCTTTTCTCATAAAGTAGAGATCAGCCGCATTCTTTATAGAGTTTTTGATTTGCTCAATGTTCCATGGCTTGTCGATGAATCGATAAACTTCACCTTTGTTAATCGCATCAATTACAGAGCTGATATCAGAGTATCCGGTAAGTAAAATCCTGATTGGATCTGGGTTGACCTTGACCATCTGCTCAAAAAATTCTGTACCAGTCATCCCGGGCATACGCTGATCAGCAATTACTACCTGAATTTCTTCTCTGGCAGCAATTTCCAAACCTTCCTTGCCATCCAAAGCGGTAAAGACTTTAAAATCTCGGCGAAGAGTAGCTCTAAAAGACTTGAGGTTATTGTCCTCGTCGTCTATGTACAGGACATTAATCTTGCTCCGCATGCTTTGGCGTTTTTTGGTTTATAGGTAAGGTAATCGAAAAAGTAGTTCCTTTTCCAATTTCGGAATTTACCTCTAAAGAGCCATTATGATTCTCAATTATCGAATAAACAATTGATAGTCCTAATCCTGTTCCCTGTCCAACAGCCTTCGTTGTGAAGAATGGTTCGAAGATCTTTTCCTTTACAGAATCAGGCATTCCCGGACCATTATCCTCAATATCTATTCTCACATCATCTAAAGTACTGGAAGTACGAATGGTGATTTTAGGATCTTTGATTCCTTCAATATGATCAGAAATAGCGTGTATAGCATTGTTGATGATATTCATGAACACCTGATTGATTTTACCCGCAAGGCATTCCACTAATGGCAATTCCCCAAATTCTCTCACTATTCGGATCTTGGTAGGCATTGAGCTATTTAGAAGGATAATCGTACTGTTGATTCCATCATGCACATCTACCTTTTTCACATCTTGCTCATCTACCCTGGAGAACAATCGCAATCCTTTAACGATATCAACTGTTCGCTTGGCTCCGTCTTCCATCCCCTTGAGAAGCTGGTCAACCTCTTCCAAAACATATTCTAATTCTAAATCATCCTCAAGCTGGCTTGCACTTTCCTTGGTTTTATCATCGAAATGATCCTTGGCATTTTCCCTATAAAACTCAATGATTTCAACAATGTCGGCGATATCTCTTTTTAGTGGAGATATGTTAGAGCTGACAAAATTTATAGGGTTATTTATCTCATGGGCAATCCCTGCTGTAAGCTGACCGAGTGAAGCCATTTTCTCCTGATTAACCAGCTGACTCTGGGTGTCTTGAAGATTCCTTAGTGCTTGCTCCAACTCTTCAGTTCTCATTTTCACCTTCTTCTCAAGCATTGTATTTTGCTCCTTGATCAAGGTTTCATTTTCGGCCATAACTTCAAGTCTATGAGCCTGCTCCATCTCCTTCTCTTTCTTCAGTATCTTGATTTTATCCGCCAAGGCAAAAGAAAGAAGCAATGCTTCAAAGCCTGACCCTATGGTGAAAACGTAGTTTGTGAAGAAATTTTGCTCAACTACATTCAGATCTGCAAGAAGGAAAACCACCATACTACAGATGAGCAAAAACCATGATATGAGGAAGAACTTAGCCGGTCGATATCCTTTCAACCAGCTGTATATCGATATGCTTAGCAAATAAAATGGAACGATACCTAAGAACACCTGAAGGATCCTAATCTTCAGTTGACCTAT
>CAZLUY010000548.1:0-6110 GCA_964562785.1 uncultured Limnohabitans sp.
GCATTTCATCTTTATCCCCAAGGTGATTCTTTCCGAATTGACCTGTAGCATAGCCCATATCCTTCATGAAAACGGCTATTGTTGGGTCTTCGACCTGCATTCCGAGCTCAGCTCCAGGAAGACCTACTTTAGAGAGACCAGTTCGGAAGACACTTTGTCCCATGATGAAACTTGATCGTCCAGCTGTACAGCTTTGTTCTCCATAATAGTCCGTGAAAATTAGACCTTCATTTGCAATTCTGTCAATGTTAGGCGTTTGGTAGCCCATCATGCCTCTTGTGTATGCAGAGATATTACTCCGCCCCACATCATCTCCCCAAATAACCAGGATATTGGGTTTTTCCTGGGCTATTGCCGCTGTGACCATGAGAATTCCCATGGCAGCAACAGAGCATAGCCTTTTAAATAACTGACTAGATTCTGACTTCATATTTGTTGAATTTAATTTGATTGAAAAACTGGATAGGATAATTAACTTATTTCAAAAATGATCAGGTGATCAAAAGTGCCTTTGAATATATCTAAAAATCGCCACACGCTTTTGGCTTATCCTGATTTTATCTAACAAAAAAAGACAGCCATCTTGAAAGTAATTGGAATAATCTCCCTTTTTTCTGTATTAAACCTGTATTTCTTTCTTTCCCTTCCTCCGAAAGATTCAGATTGGACATCTATGTTCAATGGTGAAAACCTGGATGGTTGGGTACCCAAAATACACCATCATGAATCAGGTGAGAATTACGCCAATACCTTTCGAGTGAAAGATGGAACCATAGAGGTGAATTACTCGGATTACGGGTCATTTGAAAATCGTTATGGGCATCTCTTTTTTGAAAAGCCATATTCCTCATTTCATATGAAATGGGAATATAGGTTTACCGAAGAATGGCTTTCAGATGCGCCTTCTTATACCTTTAGAAATTCTGGAGTTATGTTTCACTCCCAAGCACCAGAAACCATCTTAAAGGAGCAGGATTGGCCAATCTCGGTTGAATATCAAATGCTGGCGGAGGAGAAAGAGGGAAGACCAAGACCAACTGGAAATATGTGCTCTCCAGGAACCGATATCTTTTTTGAAGGGAATAAGGATCCAAGGCATTGCATCAATTCAGTTTCGCCAACATTCAAGTGGGATGAATGGGTCAAGGCGGAATTGATAGTTTATGGTGATTCCATTGTCCATCATTTGGTGAATGGAGATACTGTGCTGACCTATACTAAACCTCAGATAGGCGGAGGAGTAGCGAATGGTTGGGATCCAAATATCAAGATTGACGGAAAGGCACTAACCTCAGGCTATATAGGATTACAAAGTGAAGGTCAGGGCGTGATTTTCAAAGACCTGATGATTCGAGAGCTATAAAGGAAAAAGCCGGATCAATAATAATCCGGCTTTCTTTATCCCAGCTTAGCCAGGCTTTCTTCCAGAGCCTTTATTTTGGCTTCAGCGTCTTCCTGCTTTTTTCTTTCGTTTGCTACCACTTGCTCCGGCGCTCCAGCAACAAATCGTTCATTGCTTAGCTTCTTCATCACCGAGTTTAAGAAGCCTTTTGTATAGTCCAATTCTTTCTGAATGTTGGCTTTTTCCTCCTCCACATTGATACTATCTCCCATCGGAACGAAGCACTCATCTGCCTTAACCACAAAGCTCATCGCGTTTTCAACTCCATCGCCGAATTTCAGATCGCTTAGGTTTCCAAGCTTCTTCAACACTCGTTCAAATCTTGTGTACAAGCCTTGATCTTTGGTTTTGACAGTTAATTCAAGGACTTCTTTAGGAGACATTCCTTTTGAGGCACGAAGATTTCTTACCTGAGAAACAACCTCAAAAACTCTTGAAGCTTCATCGATTATTTGGGATTCGAAACTTCCTTCTGAAGGCCACTGAGCCAATATCAGAGATTCTTCAACTTTTCTGTCATTTATCTGATGCCAGATCTCCTCCGAGATGAAAGGCATAAATGGATGTAGAAGTCTAAGAATATCTTCAAAAAGACTGATCGTTTTATCATAAGTCTGCTGGTCGATCGGCTTCTGATAATCTGGCTTAATCATCTCCAGGTACCAGGAGCAGAAATCGCCCCAAACCAACTTATAAGTGCTCATCAGAGCATCGGAGATTCTGAATTTCTCAAAGTGATCGTTGATCTCCGTTAGCGCCTGATTGAATCTATTTTCAAACCAATCAATAGAAGACTGATTTTCCGATCCATCCAGATTAGGATCAATTTCCCAACCATTTACCAGTCTGAATGCATTCCAAATCTTGTTGGCAAAATTTCTTCCCTGCTCAACCAGTTTATCATCATAAGGAAGGTCATTGCCAGCAGGAGAGGAGAAGAGCATCCCTGTCCTTACCCCATCAGCTCCATATTGAGCCATTAGCTCAAGAGGATCAGGAGAATTCCCAAGGGACTTGGACATCTTTCTACCTAGCTTGTCTCTAACAATCCCTGTCAGATAGACATTCTTAAAAGGTTTCTCGCCAATATATTCATATCCGGCAATGATCATTCTGGCAACCCAGAAGAAAAGAATTTCAGGGGCAGTTACAAGATCATTGGTAGGGTAGTAGTACTTCAGTTCTTCATTAGGCTCACCAGTGGAGAAAACCTCAGTATCAAAAACTGAAATAGGCCATAACCAGGAGCTAAACCAGGTATCAAGTACATCCTCATCCTGTGAAAGATCCTCAAGTTTAAGGTTGGCATCATGATCCCTTTGAGCAATTTCTAGCGCTTCTTCCGTTGATTTGGCAACTACATACTCTCCATTTGGAAGATAGAATGCAGGAATTCGATGTCCCCACCAAAGCTGACGGGAGATACACCAATCTCTTACGTTCTCCATCCAAACCCTGTACATGTTCTTGAACTTCGAAGGGTGAAGCTGAATCACATCTTCCATCACTGAGCTAAATGCAGGCTTGGTGATTTCGTCCATTTTGAGGAACCATTGCAAGGACAGCTTAGGCTCAATTACCGCGTCCGTACGTTCTGAATGCCCAACGTTAGATGTATAGTCTTCAATTTTTTCAAGCTGGTCAACTTCTTTAAGTTTCTTCGCTATCATTTTACGAGCGACGAAACGGTCCTCACCAACAAGAATTTGAGCTTTTTCATTTAAGGTTCCATCATCATTTAGTATGTCGATTACCTCAAGCTTATGCTTAATTCCAAGTTCATAATCGTTGATATCGTGCGCTGGAGTTACTTTCAGACAACCTGTTCCGAACTCCATATCTACGTATTCATCCTCGATTATTGGGATGCTACGATTGATCAAAGGAACGATAGCCTTTTTCCCCTTAAGGTGGGTGAATCTAGGATCATTTGGGTTGATACAAATCGCCACATCAGCCATGATGGTTTCAGGGCGAGTAGTAGCAATTGTTAAGTGCTCATTTTCCGAGCCTTCGATCTTGTAGTGAACATAGTATAGCTTGGAAGCTACTTCCTTCGTGATCACTTCATCGTCCGAAAGGGCAGTTTTTCCTTTAGGATCCCAATTCACCATTCGGATACCTCTATAGATTTTTCCCTTTTTATGAAGATCTACGAAAACATCAATTACGGCTTTGCTCAATCCCTCATCCATGGTGAAGGCGGTTCGATCCCAGTCACAGGAAGCGCCTAGCTTTTTGAGCTGCTCCAGAATGATTCCGCCATACTTGTGCCGCCATTCCCAGGCATATTCCAGGAATTCCTCTCTTGAAATGTCTTTCTTGTCTATGCCTTTCTCCTTGAGCATGTTCACCACCTTTGCTTCTGTAGCAATGGAAGCATGATCCGTACCCGGAACCCAGCAAGCGTTTTTCCCTTGCATTCGGGCACGGCGGATCAAAACGTCCTGGATGGTGTTATTTAGCATGTGCCCCATGTGGAGGACGCCAGTCACATTCGGAGGAGGAATGACGATGGTATAAGGCTCCTTATCAGGGTCTACTTTGGAGGAGAATAAATCGTTCTCCATCCAATAGGAATACCACTTGGCTTCAGTCTCTTTTGGGTCGTATTTGCTCGCAATTGACATGCTTAATCGTTTTAAATCAAGCTGCAAAATTAGAGGTTTTTAGTGATTTTGAGTGACCCTGATTTGCGTAAAGTTCACTTATTCTAAAAAATGAATAACGAGTGGATAATCAGAAGGTCTTTATTACCCTTAATACTCCCGAGCCGTTTGTTTTTCCATCATTAAATCGTGGTCCAAGACCAGCCTGGACAGAAAGCCCACTTGGCCACTCATAATGAAATTGCGGTAAAATAAGTAACTCCATTTCATTGTCGTCAACCTCCTGGAAACCTGGGTTAGTGTTGTTGAATTCCACGCCCACAACCATATTCTCTTTTAGGTTGGCAAAAACCGAAGCATTCAAAAGAATGGTTGTATTCTGGTCTGGTGATTCTGCCCCAGACTCAACCATCAGGCCTACCAAGGCAATAGCACTCCAAATATGATTGAAACGATAGGCGGGGACATATAAGAAGTTCAGCTCGAAAATATCGTCATGGATATAACCTTCGCCCAAGACCTGAAGTCCATGAATAAACTTGCCATTCTTTGAGTCGCCAATAGTCCATTGAACGGCAACTTTATAAGCTTCCAGCTCAAAGTTGTTTAGAGGAAACTCCAGTTCGACGGCGAATCCATTAAAGAGGGCATATTCTATTTCAGGTGCCCATTCTACTCCTCGTTCCGAAAAGTTTTGAAGAGGAAAATCCACAAGTGAATTAATCTCAAGCTCACCTTTTCTAGCGCCTAAACCTCTGACCAAATCAAACATGAGAGGTTCAGGAATTTCTACAACTTCATTTTCTTCGTGAGCCTGTCCAAATGCCTGGGAAAAAGAAAGCACCGATCCGAAGATCAGTGCTAACGATAATATTATCCTGAATTTAGAAATGACAATCATGTTTCTACTTTCTGAATGTAATTCCTAAAATCTCAAGATTTATTTCTGAACGATGGGCAGTACAATTCTACTCAGGTAATTCTTTCCATGATGGATTGAATTGGTCGCGACGACACCTTCAGTCTCATCGTAAGTATTACCCCCAGTATTCATGTTCCGATCAAAACGAGGGAAGTTCGAGCTACTCACCTCAATTCTAATTCTATGACCTGCTTTAAAGAAGTTCGAGGTACTCATTGGAGTCATCTTAACTTCATAAACTTCTCCATCTTCCATCCAGACTTCTTTATCATAGCCCTCTCTGTAACGAACCCTTTGGATAGTTTCATCGAGGTTGTAAGCCTTGCCATCAGGATGCACATCAATTAGCTTGATAGTAACATCCGTATCCTTCGCGTCGGAGGATAGGTAGAGGTAACTCTCAATAAACCCGGACACTTCAATTCCTTCTTCTAAGGGTTCTGAAGTGTAGACCAAAATATCATCCCGCATTTCCATTTCACTTTGATCGAAAGAGCCTCCAACCACTGCATTACCCGTACAGCAAACATTTCCTCCATAAGATTCCACAGGGTTCATCGGGTCATACTTAAAAGTATCAGGCATATCTTTTTTTGGCTTTTTTGGAGAAAGAAGGCCATCGCCCATTCTGGTATTTGCACTGCCCTCAGAGTGTAAATACATGGTTGTCATTTCTGCTTCAGCTGGTGGCCAAACATCAGAACTCTGCCACTCATTAGAACCCATAGTGTAATATTGAACTCGTGGAAGCTCTTCAACTGTATCACTGCTTTGGTCTTTCAGCCACTTGTCAAACCAGGCAGTAATCATTTCGTCGTAGTTCAAGCGGGCATCACCTACACTTAAGTCTCCGACCATAGTGTTCTCGGAAGCGCGGGTATAAGAACAATGAAGTACTGGTGCAATAACCAGGTATTGATTATCTCTAGCCATTTGGGATACTGCATTTTCTCTCACATGATTGAAAAGAGCGAGGTTGGGGCCTGAGGACACGTCAAACCAGGATACAAACCAGAAACTTGGCTTATCGAATGGCATATCGTCATGATAGAGACCACCTTCATACCACTTAGGGTCATTTGGCTTTCTAGTGATCATCTCTTCATAAATCCCTTTTGGACCATTTACATTTTTGATGATATCCTGAATTGGAAGATGGCTCAGTGCTGCCTTAGAA
>CAZLUY010000549.1:0-2422 GCA_964562785.1 uncultured Limnohabitans sp.
AGGTCAAATTTTCCCTGTTGCCAGAGGTGCATCAATGCGGTACCTGTAATGGGTTTCGTCATAGAATAAATCCGAACCCTTGTCTGCCGGTCCATTGGCTTTTGGTTTTCTATATCAGCATAACCAAATGAATTAAAGTAAACCTCTTCGCCCTTTTCAAAAATCAGAGCAGAAACTCCTGCAATATTCCCTGAGCTAACATAGGACTGTAAAGTGGAATCAATCCGTGATGTGGCAATCTCCGTTACCACCAATTGTTCGCTTTCCTGCTGCTGGCAAGCAAACAAAAATGACAAAGAAGTCAGGACAAAAAGTGGAAGGTATCGATGAGAGGTTTTCATAGGCTTTAGGGAAGAAATTAATATGCTAATTCTTCACCTATTTGGGAAACCACTCATGAAATTATAAGATCAATAAATAAGTCCTAAAAATCATTTTCAGTAAGAATTCCAACCAAGTGCCCCTTACTCAAAACGGGTAGGCACCCAATCTCCTTCTCCACCATAAGCGCCTTCGCCTCTTCCAAAGAAGTATATGGCTCCGTGACATACACCTCTTTTGTCATCACTTCAGAAACCATCGTAGATGCATTTATGTCAGGGTTTTCCTTCATTTGTCCCCATGTCAAAAGTCCACAGATTCTTCCTTGGTCATCCTCTACAGGAACATGGTGGACTTTCTTCCATTCCATAATCCGTAAGGCAAGAAGGGCTGAATCATGCTGCCCAACTCGGAAAAGCAATGTGCTCATGCAATGGCCAACCAAAACCTTTTTTGCAGGACAATGCAGGTCTTTGGCTCCAGACCACTGATGGACAGGTAGGCCTTTAGCCTCAAATAGCTGAAGGTTCTTAACCAAACTCACCAAGGCCTGGTCTCTCTTTTTCCCCTTCTTTAATTCTCGAAAGCTCTTAAGAATCCATTGAGACCCAGTGTTACCATGTAATCTTCCTTTGATTATTTCAAGGTATAGGCTGATATCCTCTTTTGCGATACCCATTTTTTCAAGCCCTGATTTGGCAATTGGAAGGAATTCTTCGCTTACCAAGTCCTCTATACTTACCCGGTTTCCAAACCAGAACATTTGTGCTCTCTTACCAACCCTTGCCGCATTGATAAAATTGGATTTAGCGTCCTCGAAGCTCATCTTATCAGCAAGGTCATCGTACTTTGCAGGACGCCCAACCATCAAGCCTACCCAAAAAGCCAGGTTAGCCATTTCGTCCAAGACAGTCGGGCCTGAAGGGATGTATCGGTTTTCAATTCTGATATGAGCTTTACCTCTACCCGTGCCATAGCATGGTCTATTCCAGCGATAAATAGTACCATTATGTAGGTTGAGTGCAGCAAGTTTTGGGATTTTCCCGGATTGAACATCTTGATAAGAATTACCCTCTATTTCCTTTCCCAGGATTACTCGATGGCTAGAAATTTCATTCTTAAAATAGTCGGCAATACTTCCTTTCGCCCAATCTCTACCAAAACTTACTCGAGCCAATTGCTCTTTTAGGGCAAAAGTAGTCGGTCTGGAATCGATACTCTGCTGGAAAAGACCTATTCGTGTTTCATACCACAACTCCCTTCCAAGCAGGAGGGGTGAGTTTGAAGCTATACCTAATAAGGGTCCTGAAATCGCCTGGGACCAGTTGTAAGCACTTTCAAAATCATCTGGATCAATCTGAAGGTGCATTTGAAAACTGGTATTGCAAGCTTCAAAAAGTACATTTTCATGTTTGACTGAAAGCTCATCAACTCCTGCCAGATAAAGCGAGAAACTTCCCTGCTTTAATTCTTTCAAACGGTCATTTAAAGCAAAATACCTCGGTGCAGGTGTCATGTAATCTACCTCTAACTCCCTTTTGGTAATGGTCGGCAAAATGCCTGTGAGGATAATTCCGACTTGCTTTTTCTTTCCTTTTTCCTTTGCTAAAGAAAGTAAGGACTCAAGCTGAGCTTGCATTCGGGAAAATGCATCCCCTTCCAGTTTGAGAGGGTCGAGGTTAATCTCCAGATTAAATAAGGCTAGCTCAGAAGTGAAGTGGTCGTTAGCTATTTCGTCGAGTAACTCCATAGCAACCGTAGAAGGCCGCCCATTATCATCCACAAGGCAGAACTCCTGTTCCGCTCCAATCCTGGTAATACCTTTCTCAATTTTGTCATTCTTCAAGAGGTATTCCAGAGCCTCTAGATCCTCAAGAAGCTGAGCAGAAAAACGGGCCTTCTGAACATCAGAAAAGGCAGTTTGAATGGACTGATCTCCCATGCATGCAAAATATGCTGATCAGTTACCTTTCAAACTGCCTCAAAACAACCCTTATAATGACTTTTGTCAGTTAATCATGCTGATGATGTGCAGACGTAGCATAATGTTCTCTAAGAATATCCCGGCCAAAATCCCCATCAAAATCCCGCCAAACGGTGT